>DASQDS010000588.1:0-10609 GCA_035634075.1 Pilimelia sp.
TATTTCCTCACCCCGGCCATCCACGGCGCGGTCGACGCCAACCGGCCCAGCCACCGCACCGAGACCGAGCTGAGCGAATCGGTGCGGTGGCTGATCGACCGGGGCGAGCCCGTGGACGCGGGCGAGTACAGCGGCTACTGGCGGGACGTCGGGACGGTCGACGACGTGCTCGCGTGCAACCGGTACCTGCTGTCCACGCAGGACGGGCACCTCGCCGGCGACGTGGACGACGCCAGCGAGCTGGGCCCGCGCGTGGTCGTCGAGGCCGGCGCGCGGGTGGTCCGCTCCCGGATCGACGGGCCGGCCATCATCGGGCCCGGTGCGCTCGTGGTGGACAGCCACCTCGGGCCGGACACGTCGATCGGCCGCGGGTGCGTCCTGCGCGGCGCCCGGCTGACCGGCTCCGTGGTGCTGGATGCCGCCCGGATCACGGGCGCGCCGCCGCTGCGGGACTCGATCATCGGCCGCGGCGCCGCCATCGGGCGCGACCCGCGGGAGGGCGGCCACCGGTTGCTGGTGGCCGACCACGCGCGCGTCGATTTGGCGGCGTGAGCACCACGACCTGCGGTTCCTACGCAGATGGGGAGAAGACTCGTCGATCCCGAGCGACGAAGCTAGGCACTGAGAGGCAAAGGGCCAGCGTGCCGGCCTCTCCTCGCACACGGAGTCGGCACGGCCGGGACTGGCCCGGGGCGACCGACGGACAGCGATACCGGGCCTCCCCCGGAAACGGCGACACCCGACCTGCCGAACCGGCGGTCGGGGTTCGCCGACCGGGCTCTACCACTGGAGTACGGGCCTGAACGTTGCGCGGCTCGCAATTGTCGGCATCGGCCTCAGGTACCCGGACGCGAGCTCACCGGACGAGCTGTGGGAGAACGTGCTCGCCGGCCGCCGCGCGTTCCGGCGCCTGCCGGACGAACGGATGAACCGGGCGGACTACTGGTCCGCCGATCCGGCGGCGCCGGACCGCTTCTATGCGGAGAAGGCCGCCGTCCTGCGGGACTACGAGTTCGACCGGGTCGGCTACCGGGTCTCCGGTGGCACCTACCGCTCGACGGACATGACCCACTGGCTGGCCCTGGACGTGGCGGCGCGGGCACTGGCCGACGCCGGGTTCCCCGACGGCGAGGGCCTGCCGCGGCGCAGCACCGGCGTGGTGGTGGGCAACAGCCTCACCGGCGAGTTCTCCCGGGCCAACATCATGCGCCTGCGCTGGCCGTACGTCCGCCGCACGGTCGCGGCGGCGCTGGCCGGCAAGGGGTGGCGCGACGACGAGGTGGCCGGCTTCCTGCGCGACCTCGAGGTGCAGTACAAGGCGCCCTTCCCGGAGATCAACGAGGACACGCTGGCCGGCGGCCTGGCCAACACGATCGCCGGGCGGATCTGCAACTACTTCGACCTCGCCGGCGGCGGCTACACCGTCGACGGCGCCTGCTCGTCCTCCCTGCTGTCGGTCATCACGGCCGCGAACGCGCTCGTCGAGGGCGACCTGGACGTCGCCATCGCCGGCGGCGTGGACCTGTCGATCGACCCGTTCGAGGTGATCGGCTTCGCCAAGACCGGCGCCCTCGCCACCGGCGAGATGAAGATCTACGACAAGGGCTCGAACGGCTTCTGGCCCGGCGAGGGCTCCGGCCTGCTCGTGCTGATGCGCGAGGAGGACGCCGTCGCCCGCGGCGCCCGGATCTACGCCTCGATCGCCGGCTGGGGGATCTCCTCCGACGGCAAGGGCGGCATCACCCGGCCGGAGGCCGCGGGCCACCGGCTGGCGGTGGAGCGGGCGTACGGCCGCGCCGGGTACGGCGTCGAGACGGTCTCCTACTTCGAGGGTCACGGCACCGGCACCCCCGTCGGCGACGCCACCGAGATCGAGGCGTTGTCGACGGCCCGCCAGGCAGCCGACCCGACCGCCGCCCCCGCCGCGCTGGGCAGCGTCAAGGGCAACATCGGGCACACGAAGGCGGCGGCGGGCGTCGCCGGGCTGATCAAGGCGACCCTCGCCGTGCACCACCAGGTGATCCCGCCGGCGACCGGGCACTACGAGCCGCACCCGGCGCTGCAGGGCGGCGCCGGGGTCTACGTGCCGACCGAGTCCCGGTCGTGGCCGGCGGGTGAGCAGGTGCACGCCGGCGTGTCGGCGATGGGCTTCGGCGGGATCAACTCGCACATCACCGTCGCGTCGGCGCCGGGCACCCGCCGCCGCACCCGCCTGGACCTGCGCACGCGGGAGCTGGTCGCCGGCCGGCAGGACGCCGAGCTGCTGCTGCTCGACGCCGCCGACGCCGACGAGCTCCGCTCGCGCGTAGACCGGCTCGTCGAGCTGACCGCCCGGCTGTCCATGGCGGAGCTGACCGACCTCGCCGGCGCGCTGTCCCAGCAGCTGTCCGGCGGCCCGGTGCGCGCCGCGGTCGTGGCGACCGACCCGGACGACGCCGTCCGCCGGCTCACCCGGCTGCGCGACCTGCTCGACGCCGGCGAGAGCCGCGTGGTGGCCACGGCGGAGGGCGTGTTCCTGGCCCACCGCACGGACGCGCCGCGGATCGGCTTCCTGTTCCCCGGCCAGGGCTCCGGCCGCGGCGGGGTGAGCGCCCTGCGCCGCCGGTTCCCCACGGCGGAGGACATCTTCGCCACCGCCGCCCTGCCGGACGGCGACCTGGTGAGCACCGAGGTGGCGCAGCCGCGCATCGTCACCGGCTCGCTCGCCGGGCTGCGGGTGCTGGACGCGCTCGGCGTCGAGGCCGACATCGCCGTCGGACACAGCCTCGGCGAACTGACCGCCCTGCACTGGGGCGGGGTGATGGACGAGCGCCAGGTGCTCGACCTGGTGGGCGTCCGCGGCCGGGTGATGGCCACCGCCAGCCACGGCGGCGGCGCGATGGCCGGCCTGGCCACGGACGCCAGCCGGGCGACCGAGCTGATCGGCGACGAGGACGTGGTGATCGCCGGCTACAACGCGCCCGAGCAGACCGTCGTGTCCGGCCCGGAGGACGCCGTCGACCGGGTGTGCGCCGCGGCGCGCGCCGCCGGCGTCTCGGCGACCCGGATCAGGGTGTCGCACGCCTTCCACTCCCCGGCGGTCGAACCGGCCGCCGCCGCGATGGCGCAGCGGCTGGCGGACGAGCGGTTCGCCCGGCTGGCCCGGCCGGTCGTGTCCACCGTCTCCGGCGACCTGCTGCACGCCTCGAACGACGTCCGCACGCTGCTGCGCGACCAGATCGTGCAGCCGGTGCGCTTCCGCGAGGCGGCCGCCCGCGTCGGCGAGCGCAGTGACCTGGTGCTGGAGGTCGGGCCCGGCCGGGTGCTGACCGGGCTGTTCCAGCAGATCGCCCCCGGCGTGCCGGTGCTGCCGCTGGACACCGACAGCGGGTCGCTGGTGCCGCTGCTGCGGGTGGTGGGCGCCGCGTTCGCCCTCGGCGCCCCGGTCGACACGGGCGCGCTGTTCGCCGGCCGGGTCGTGCGGCCGCTGCCGCTGGACGGCGAGATGACGTTCCTGGCCAGCCCCTGCGAGGCGGCTCCGGTCATCGACGGCGCCATCGTGGCCGACCAGGCCGCGCCGGCCTCCGCCACGGACGAGGCCCGCACCGCCGCCGTGGGGGTCGGCCCGCGCGACGGTGGCGTCCACACGACGCTGGACCTCCTGCGCCGGCTGGCCGCCGAGCGGGTCGAGCTGCCGCTGGACATGGTCACCGCGGACACCCACCCCCTGGACGATCTGCACCTCAGCTCGATCACCGTCGGTCAGATCGTCAACGACGTGACCCGCGCGCTGGGCCGGCCGCCGCTGGAGGGCATGCCGAACTTCGCCACGGTCTGCCTCGGCGACCTGGCCGAGATGATCGACGACCTGACGGAGACGGCGCACGCGGACGAGTCCGCCGCCGGCGAGGTGCCCGGCATCGCGCCGTGGGTGCGGCCGTTCGCCGTCGAGTACGTCCCGGCCCCGGCGCCCGTCGTGGACGTGGGCGGCGGCGGCGACGGCGCCGGCTGGTCGGTGTTCGCACCGGCCGGGCACCCGCTGGCCGAGCCGCTGAAGGCCGCGCTGGCCGCGGCCGGCGTCGGCGACGGGGTGCTGCTGTGCCTGCCGGCCGACTGCGACGCCGACCACGTGGGGCTCTTCCTGGACGCCGGCCGCACGGCCATGGCCGCCCCGAGCGGCACCCGCTTCGTCGTGGTCCAGCAGGGCCTCGGCGCGGCCGGCCTGGCGAAGACCCTGCGCCTGGAGGACCCGTCGACGCGGACCACCATCGTGGACCTTGCCGACGTCGCCCCGGCCGACCCGGCCGGCGTGGCCGCGGCGGTGTCCACGGTGGTCACCGAGGTGGCCGCCACGGCCACCTTCGCCGAGGTGCGCTACGACGCCGACGGCGTCCGCCTGGTGCCCCGGCTGCGGGCGGTCCCGCCGCCGGCGGACGAGTCCACCCCCGTCCCGCTGGGTCCCTCGGACGTGCTGCTGGTCACCGGTGGCGGCAAGGGCATCACGGCCGAGAGCGCACTCGCCCTCGCCCGCGAGTCCGGGGCGGCGCTGGCCCTGCTGGGCCGCAGCGACCCGGCGACCGACACGGAGCTGGCGGACAACCTGGCGCGGATGGCCACCGCCGGGGTCCGTTATGCCTACGAGCGGGCCGACGTGACCGCCGCCGAGCGGGTCCGCGAGGCGGTCGAGCGGCTGGTCGAGGGCCTCGGCCCGATCACGGCCGTCCTGCACGGCGCCGGCCGCAACGAGCCGGCCGCCCTGTTCAGCCTCACCGAGGAGGCGTTCCGGGCGACGCTCGCGCCGAAGATTGACGGCCTGCGGGCGGTGCTCGCCGCCGTCGATCCCGACCGGATCAAGCTGCTGGTGACGTTCGGCAGCATCATCGGCCGCGCGGGCCTGCGGGGTGAGGCGCACTACGCCACCGCCAACGACTGGCTGACGGAGCTGACGCTGCGCTTCCAGCGCGAGCACCCGCAGGCCCGGGCCCTGGCACTGGAGTGGTCGGTGTGGTCCGGCGCCGGGATGGGCGAGAAACTCGGCGTGGTGAGCGCCCTCATGCGTGACGGCATCACGCCGATCCCGACCGAGCGCGGCATCGAGGTGCTCCGCCACGTGCTCGCCGACCCGACGACGCCGCCGGCGCTGGTCGTCTGCGGCCGGACGTCCGGCCTGGCCACCCTGCCGTTGGAGACGGCGGAGCTGCCGCTGGCCCGGTTCGTCGACCGGGTGGTCGTGCACTACCCCGGCATCGAGCTGATCACCGAGGCGGACCTGTCGGCCGGCAACGACCCGTACCTGCCCGACCACCTGCTGGACGGGGACCTGCTGTTCCCGGCCGTCATCGGGATGGAGGCGATGACCCAGGTCGCGTCCGCCCTGAGCGGCCACACGGGGTCGCCGCTGCTGGAGGACGTCGAATTCCTGCGCCCGGTGGTCGTGCCACCGGCCGGCTCGACGGTGGTGCGGATCGCCGCCCTGGTCCGGGACGCGGACACGGTCGACGTGGTCATCCGCAGCGGCGAGACGGGCTTCGGCGCCGACCACTTCCGGGCCCGGCTGCGCTTCCCGCGTCCGGAACTGCCCACCACCGGCGGCGCCCCGAGCCCGCTGCCGCCCGTGGCGGTGGACCCGGTGACGGAGCTGTACGGCGGGGTGCTCTTCCAGGGCAAGCGGTTCCAGCGCCTCACCGCGTACCGGCGGGCGGCCGCGCGGCACGCCGTGGCGGAGGTCGCCACCGGCGCGGCGGTGTCCTGGTTCGCGCCCTTCCTGCCGCAGGAGCAGTACCTCGCCGACCCCGGCGCCCGGGACACAATGATGCACGCCATCCAGTGCTGCGTCCCGGACGCGACCCTGCTGCCGCAGCGCGTCGACCGGCTGCACCTGGCGCAGCGGGTCACCGACGACGCCGAGTACCTGGTGCTCGACGCGCGGGAACGGGCGCAGGACGGCGACAGCTACACCTACGACCTGGACGTGCGGGACCCGTCCGGCATCCTGGTCGAACGGTGGGAGGGGTTGACCCTGCGGGCCGTCCGCAAGCGCAACGGCGCCGGGCCCTGGGTGCCCACGATGCTCGGCCCGTACCTGGAGCGGGCGCTGGAACGCCAGCTCGGCGGATCCCGCGCCGTGGTGGTGGAACCCGACCCCGCCGACGCGCCGCCGGCCGACACCGCGGTGCGCCGGGAGCGGACCCGGCTCGCGGCCAGCCGCGCCCTGGACACGCCGGTCCAGCTGACCTACCGGCCGGACGGCAAGCCCGAGCTGGCGGGTGCGGAGGTGTCCGCCTCGCACACCACCGGGCTGACGCTGGTGGTGGTGGGCTCCGGCACGCTGACCTGCGACGTGGAGAGCGTGGTGGACCGCACCGAGGAGGACTGGGCCGGCCTGCTCGGCGCCGACCTGCTCGCCGTGCGGGACCTGCTGGCGGCCGAGACGGCCGAGCCGGCGGCCGTCGCCGGGGCCCGGGTGTGGACGGCCCTGGAGAGCGTCCGCAAGACGGGTGGCATGACCCAGGCGCTGGCCGTCGACCGCGTCAGCGACGACGGGTGGGTGCTGCTGTCCGCCGGCGACGCCCGCATCGCCACCTGGGCTACCACGATCAAGGGCCGGAGCATGCCCGTGGTGTTCGCCGTACTGCAGGGAGGGGAGGACTGAGATGGCTGGTTACTACGAGATCCGACACACAGTCGGCTTCGAGGAGACGAACCTCGTCGGGAACGTGTATTACGTGAACTACCTGCGGTGGCAGGGCCGCTGCCGGGAGATGTTCCTCAAGGAGAAGGCAGTCGCCGTCCTGGAGGAGGTCCGCAAGGATCTGAAGCTGTTCACGCTCAAGGTCGAGTGCGAGTTCTTCGCCGAGATCACCGCGTTCGACCAGCTGTCGATCCGGATGACCCTCGAGGAGCTGACCCAGACCCAGATCCAGTTCTCCTTCGACTACATCCATCTGACCCAGGGCAAGGAGATCCTGGTCGCCCGGGGCCGGCAGCGTATCGCCTGCATGCGCGGGCCGAACACCGCCACGGTGCCGGCCCGGGTGCCCGAGTCGCTGCGCGCCGCGCTCGCCCCGTACGCCCAGGGAGCCGCCGCGCAGGCCGCGGTCCGGGGCGAGCCGGTGGCCGCCACGAATGGCAGGGGGGCCTAGCCGTGACCGAGACGGTGACGCGACCGGTCCGGGTGGCGCCGGTGACGACGCTGACCGCCGGTCGACGCGGGGAGCGACTGTCCACCCAGGCCACGCTGCGCGAGGTGATGGGCCAGTTCGCCACCGGCGTCACGGTCCTCACCACGGGCGGTGAGCGGGCCCACGGCATGACGGCGAACTCGTTCACCTCGGTCTCGCTCGACCCGCCGATGGTGCTGTGCTGCGTGTCCCTGGCGGCGCGGATGTACGAGTCCATCGCGTCGTCGCGCACGTTCGCGGTGTCCATCCTCGCCGCCGACCAGCGGCCCGTCGCCCGGCACTTCGCCGACTGGCGGCGGCCGCGCGGCCTGGCGCAGTTCGACGGCGTGGACTGGCAGCCCGGACCGCGCACCGGCGCGCCGCTGCTGACCGGGGCGCTGGCCTGGGTGGAGTGCCGGGTCGCCGAGGTGTACCCGGGCGGCGACCACGCCATCTTCCTCGGCGAGGTGCTGGGGTCGAGCCGCAGCGCCGGCCCCGACGCGCTGACCTTCTTCGGGGGCGACTACCACCCTGTCGGCGCCCGGCCGCGCGACCGGATCGTCGACCGCGGCGAAGCGATCGCGTGAGCTGACGCACGACCGGCCGGCCGGTGGCAGCACCGGCCGGCCGGTGCTGCCACCCCGCGCTCGCCGGGGTAACGATTCCTATCGCAAGGAGGAACCGATGACCCTGTTGTCCGAGCCGTCCGCCACCCACGTCGCGGCGGGGTCGCGTACCGCCGTCGGCATCGCGCCCACGCTGGTCGGCGACGATCCGCGGGACCCGGGCCGGTGGCTGGCCGGCCTCTTCGACCCGGGTTCGCCGTGGCCGCTGACCCCGCGGGACGACTCGGGCGTGCTGGTGTCGCGCGGCCTGATCGACGGCGTCGACGCCGTCGCATACTGCACCGACGCCACGGCGAAGGGCGGCGCGCTCGGGCCGGCCGGCTGCCGCCGGATCGCCCGGGCAATCAACATGGCGGTGACCGACGGGACGCCCGTGGTGGGCCTCTGGCACTCCGGCGGCGCCCGGCTCACCGACGGCGTGGCCGCGCTCGACGGCGTCGGCGAGGTGTTCGCGGCCATGGTGCGCGCGTCCGGCCGGGTCCCGCAGATCTCCGTCGTGCTCGGCCCGGCGGCCGGCGGCGCGGCGTACGGCCCGGCGCTCACCGACGTCGTCGTGATGAGCGACGACGGGCGGGTGTTCGTGACGGGGCCGGAGGTGATCCGGCAGGTCACCGGCGAGCAGGTGGACATGCGCGAGCTGGGCGGCCCGGAGCTGCACGGCCGGCGCTCGGGCGTGGCCCACCTGACCACCCGCGACCACGACTCGGCGGTCGCGGCCGCCCGGCGGCTCGTCGGCCTGCTGGGGGCGCCCGGCGCCTTCGCCGTGCCGCCGGCCGCCGGCGAGGACCTGACCGCCGTCCTGCCCGACCAGCCCAACCGCGCCTACGACGTACGTCGGCTGGTCGGCCGGCTGCTCGACGGCGCCGGCGCGGACGGGGCCGGCCCGCTGGAGCTGCAACCCAAGTGGGCGCCCAACATCGTGACCACGCTGGGCCGGCTGGCCGGGCACACCGTGGGCGTCGTGGCGAACAACCCGCTGCGCCTGGGCGGCTGCCTGGACGCCGCCAGCGCCGAGAAGGCCGCGCGGTTCGTGCGAATGTGCGACGCGTTCGGCGCGCCCCTGGTGGTGCTCGTGGACGTGCCGGGTTACCTGCCCGGCGCCGGGCCGGAGGCCGAGGGCGTGGTCCGGCGGGGCGCCAAGCTGCTGCACGCGTTCGCCGAGGCGACGGTGCCGCGGGTCACGCTGGTCACCCGCAAGGCGTACGGCGGTGCCTACATCGCGATGAACTCGCGGGCGCTGGGCGCCACCGCCGTGTACGCCTGGCCGGACGCGGAGGTCGCCGTGATGGGCGCCGGGGCCGCGGTGGCCGTGCTGCACCGCCGCACGCTGGCCGCGGCGGCGCCCGACGAGCGCGACGAACTGCGCGAGCGGCTGATCGCCGAGCAGGAGCGGGTCGCCGGCGGCGTGCACCGGGCTGTCGCGATCGGGGCGGTCGACGAGGTGATCGCCCCGGTGGACACCCGACACCGCCTGGTCACGGCGCTGGCGTCGGCCCCCCACCGGCGCGGCCGGCACGGCAACATCCCCCTCTGATCCACCGTTCGGGAAGGGCCCCCCAGCGCGCGCTGGGGGGCCCTTCCGTTGATCCATTACCTGGCAGGTAATCGACGGCGGGGCGGGGATGGGTGACCGTTGGGTGTCATTCGACGCCGGACCCACCCGCAGGAGCGCGCATGCCTTTTGTCGCCGCCAACGACGGCACCGACCTGTACTACCTGGACTGGGGCAGCGGCCGGCCGTTGCTGTTCGTGCCCAGCGCCTGGCTGACCACCGAGATGTGGGAGCACCAACTGCCGCACCTCGTCGACAACGGGCTGCGCTGCGTCGCGTACGACCGGCGCGGCCACGGCCGGTCGGACCGGCCCTGGCACGGGTACGACTACGACACCCTCGCCGACGACCTCGCTGCCCTGGTGGAGCACCTCGACCTGCGCGACGTGACGCTCGTCGGGCACTCCGCCGGGGGTGGCGAGGTGGTCCGCTACGTCACCCGGCACGGCGCGGACCGGGTCCGGGGCATCGTGCTGATGTCGGCGACCACGCCGTTCCCGATGCGCACCGACGACAACCCCGGCGGCGTACCCGCCGAGCTGAGCGCGGCCGGCGCCGCGTACCGGCAGTCGGACCGGCCGCGGTGGAACGCCGAGAACGCGGCGTCCTTCTTCGCCCTCGACACCAACGCCGTGTCACCGGAGCAGATCGAGTGGTTCCGGGACCTCGTCATGCAGTGCTCGGCTCAGGCGCACCGGGCCATCTACGCCACCGGATTCACCACCGACCTGCGCGACGAGGTGCGGTCGGTCACCGTACCGACGCTCGTGATCCACGGGGACCGCGACGAGCAGGCGCCGCTCGACCTGTGTGGGCGGCGCACCGCGGCCCTGGCCCCGAACAGCACGCTGCTGGTGTACGAAGGCGCCGCGCACGGGCTGTTCGTCACCCACGCCGAGCGCCTCAACGCCGACCTCCTGGCGTTCGCCACCGCCTGATCAGCCCGGGGGCGCGGAGGAAGGCCCGGCGCGGGGGGTGCGCCGGGCCTTCGTCGGTGCGCTGGGGGATCAGCGGACCGACAACCCCTCCACGAGCTGCGGAGCGGCCGGGATGTGGAAGAAGTCGGCGAAGCGGTCGAACAGGTGGCGGTCGCCGGTGAGGCTGACCAGCCCCCGGTCGAGCGCCTCCTGCGGGCTCATGTCACCGGCCAGCAGCGGCCGGATCGACCCGTACGCCCAGATGACGAGGTCAGCATCCGCGTAGCCGCCCTCGGCCACCTTCAGCCCTCCGTCGTCGATCAGCGCGTGCAGGACCATCGGTCCGAAATGCAGCTCGTAGTTTGCCTGTACGCC
>DASQDS010000589.1:0-2489 GCA_035634075.1 Pilimelia sp.
GGGCCACCCTGCGCGCGTACGCGCACGACGTCGTCCAGGCGGCCGCGGCCCTGCCGCGGCGGGCGGTCCTCCTCGGGCACGGCGCCGGCGCCCTCGTGGTGACCTACGCCCTGGCCCGCTACCCGGCGCGCGCTGCCGTGCTGGTGGCACCGGTCCTCGGCGGGTTCGGCACGCTCGGGCAGGCGCTGCGGCGCAACCCGCTGGGCACGGTCCCGGCCTTCGTCGGCCGCCCGCTGCGCCTGCGCCGCGGCCAGTTGTTCAGCCCGGACCTGCCGGCGGCGGCGGCGCAGGCGTACGTCGCCCGGCTGGGCCGCGCCGCGCCGCTGGCCCAGTGGCAGTTGCTGGCCCACCGCACCCCGGACCCGCCGGTCGGCGACCCGCCGGTGCTCGTGCTGGGCAGCCCGGACGACCGGGTGGTGCCGGTGGCGGCGCTGACCGCGGCCGCCCGGCGCTACGGCGGCGCCCCGCTGCTCTTCCCGGGCATGGGCCACGACGTGATGCTGGACGCCCGGTGGTCCGAGCCGATCGACGCGATCCTGGACTGGCTCGACAAGGGCGCGTCCGCCCCCTGATCCGGCGGCGGGCTCAGGCGGCGTCGAAGAGGGCGCTCAGGTAGCGGTGGGCCCACGCCTGGATGTCGTGCTCCCGCAGGTGCGCCCGCATGGCGGCCATCCGCCGCCGCACGTCGGCCGGGTCCGCCTCCACGGCCCGCACCAGCGTGCGTTTGAGCATCTCCACGTCGTGCGGGTTGACCAGGAACGCGTCGGTCAGCTCGGCCGACGCGCCGGCGAACTCGCTGAGCACCAGTGCCCCCGCGCCGTCGGTGCGGGCGGCGACGAACTCCGTCGCGACCAGGTTCATCCCGTCGCGCAGGGGGGTGACCACCATGATGTCGGCCGCCCGGTAGAGCGCGGCCAGCTCGGCCCGGCCGAACGGCTGGTTGAGGTAGTGCACCGCGGCGGCGCCAACCCGGCCGTGCTCGCCGTTGATCCGCCCGACCTGGCGCTCCACCCGGTCGCGCAGCATGCCGTAGTGCTCGACCCGCTCGCGGCTCGGCACGGTGACCTGGACCAGCACCGTGTCCGGCGGCTTGAGCAGGCCGTCGGCCAGCAGTTCGCGGTACGCCTTCAGGCGGTGCTCGATGCCCTTGGTGAAATCCATCCGGTCGACGCTGAGCAGGATGCGGCGGGGGTCGCCCAGGTCCTGCCGGAGCCGCTCGGCCCGCCGGGCGACCTCCTCGCTGCCGGCCAGCGCCTCCATCTCGGGGACGTCGATGGAGATCGGGAAGGCGCCGGTGTGCACGCTGCGGCCGGGAAGGTCGATCCGGCGGTCGGTGGCGGGCAGCTTGAGCACCGCCCGGACGGCCTGGGCGAAGTTGTGCCCCGCCTGCTGCCGCTGGAAGCCGACCAGGTCGGCGCCCAGCAGGCCGTGCAGGACGTCGGCCCGTCCCGGCAACTGCATGAACAGCTCCGGCGGCGGGAACGGCACGTGCATGAAGAAGCCGATCAGCAGGTCCGGCCGCCGCGCCCGCAGCATCGCCGGCACGAGCTGCAGGTGGTAGTCCTGCACCCAGACCACGGCGCCCGGGTCGGCCACCTGCGCGGTGGCCTCGGCGAACCGCTGGTTCACCCGCTGGTACGCCTCCCACCAGCTGCGGTGGTAGACGGGCTGCTCGACCGCGTCGTGGTAGAGCGGCCACAGGGTCGAGTTGGCGAACCCCTCGTAGTGGCCGCGGAAGTCGTCGTCGCTGAGCTCCACCGCGCGCATCCGGACGCCGTCCAGATCCGGCACGGCGGGCGCCGGCCCGGTGTAGCCGGACCAGCCCACCCACGTCGCCGGGGTGTTGCGCAGGATGGGGTGCATGGCGCTGACGAGCCCACCCGGGCTGCGCCGCCACTCACTCACCGCGTCCGGTGCCACCGTGTCGTCCACCGGCAGGCGGTTCGCCACCACCACCAGAGACCGTCGCTGCATCGGTACCCCTCGTCCGTTCCTGCCGGGCGTGTGCGCTGGTAGTCGCCGGGTGCTGCGTTGGCGGCGGGTCAGACCACGGCGCCGTCGTCCGGGTCGTCGTCCTCGTCCTCCGTGCCCGGGCGCATCCGCCAGATCAGGGTCACGAAACCGGCGAGCACCGAGGTGAAGCCGAAGATCATCACGACGTCGTCGCCCAGGACGGGGAGCAGGTCCGGGAAGAGGAACAGGACGAAGCCCACCACCATCGCCACCGCGCCGGCGATCGTGTACTTGGAGACGCTGGGCAGCGGGGGCGGCGGTGGCGGCGTGTAGCGCTCGTCCGGGTCGCCCGGCAGGTCGGCGCCGAAGGTGTCGAGGGCGTCGAGGAGTGACGGCTCGTCCGACTCCACCGGCGGGCGCTGGCGGCGCCGCTCCCGCCGCTGCCCGGCGGCGCCCGCGCCCGGGTCCTGCCAGCCGGGCCCGAACTGCCACCCGGAACCCGCGGTGGAGCCGGGCCCCATCAGGCCGGCCAGCCC
>DASQDS010000590.1:0-9022 GCA_035634075.1 Pilimelia sp.
GGGCGGCGCCCGGGCCGGCTGGCTGGCCGCCCAGCGCCCGGAGTGGGCGTACCTGCTCGCCGAGCCCGGCGCCGACGCCGACGCCGACGGGTCGGCCTGGGCGGACGGGCCGCCGAGCCGCCGCATCGGTCACCTCACCGCCGCCCGGCGGCGGGATCCGGCCGCCGCCCGGGAGCTGCTCGCCGCCTCGTGGTCCGCCGAGCCGGGCGAGGAGCGGGGCCCGCTCCTGTCGGCGCTGCGGGTCGGCCTCGGGCCGGCCGACGAGGATTTCCTCGAGCGGGCGCTGGACGACCGCCGCGCCCGGGTGCGCGACGTCGCCGCGGGCCTGCTGGCCGAGCTGCCCGGCAGCCGGTATCAGGCGCGGAGGGCCGCGCGCGCCACGGCGTGCGTGCGCCGGGACGGGGACCGCCTGGTGGTCACGCCGCCCGTCGAGTGTGACGCGGCGATGCAGCGCGACGGGGTCGCCGCCCGGCCGCCGGTCGGGGTCGGCGCGCGGGCGTGGTGGCTGGAGGAGATCGTCGCCAGGGCCCCGCTGCGGGGGTGGGGGGCGGCGCCCGCCGCCCTGCTCGCGCTGCCGGTCGGCGGCGGCTGGGCGGCCGTACTGCACCGGGGGTTGGCCCGGGCGGCGGCCACCTTCGGCGACGCGGCCTGGGCCGCCGCCCTGCTCGAGGCCCTGCTCCCCACTGCCGCGGCGGACCGGCGCCCCGACGACGCGCTGCTGGTCGAGGGCCTGTATTCGGCGCTCGCGCCGGCCGCCCAGGTGGCGCTCGCCCGGCGGGCGCTGGCCGGCGAGTTCGACGGCGTGGGGCTCGACCGGCTGCTCGACCTCTGCCCGGCGCCGTGGCCGGTGGAGCTCGGCACCGCCGTTGCCGACCACCTCGCCGCCCTGTTCCGTGGCCGCGGCCGGCCGTGGCGCGCCGTCGAGCTGAGCCGGCTGGCCGCGCTGCGCATGCCGGCGTCCCTGGCCGGCCGGGTGGCCGCCCTCGCCGCCGCGCTGCACGAGGAGTGGCCGGCGAGCCCCCACGTGCGCGCGGTCGAGACGCTCGCCGGCATCCTGCGCTTCCGGCACGACATGATCGAGGAGCTCGCGTGACCACTGTGACCCCCGGCGCCGCGGTGTTGCGCGAGCACGCCGAACGCCTGCACGCCGACGAGCTGGCGGCCCTCGCCGCGGCCGACGACCGGCCACGGCCGCCCGGGTGGCGGCTCTCCCCGCAGGCCGTGGTGACGTACCTGCTCGGAGACGGCGACGGGATCAGCCCGAAGTACGTGGGCCCGCGGCGGCTGATCGAGGTCGCGGTGGCCACCCTGGCCACCGACCGCGCGCTGCTGCTGCTCGGCGTGCCCGGCACCGCGAAGACGTGGGTCTCGGAGCACCTCGCCGCGGCCATCAGCGGCGACTCGACCCTGATGGTGCAGGGGACGGCCGGCACGCCGGAGGAGGCCATCCGGTACGGCTGGAACTACGCCCGCCTGCTGGCCGAGGGGCCGGGGCGGGCGGCGCTGGTGCCCAGCCCGGTGATGCGGGCCATGGCGGACGGCCGCCTCGCCCGGGTCGAGGAGCTGACCCGGATGCCGTCGGACGTCCAGGACACGCTGATCACCGTGCTGTCGGAGAAGACGCTGCCCATCCCGGAGCTGGGCGAGGAGGTGCAGGCGCGCAAGGGCTTCAACGTGATCGCCACCGCCAACAACCGCGACCGCGGTGTGAACGAGCTGTCGTCGGCGCTGCGCCGCCGGTTCAACACCGTGGTGCTGCCGGTGCCGGCGAACGCGGACGACGAGGTGGACATCGTGACCCGGCGGGTGGCGGCGCTTGGCCGGGCGCTGGAGCTGCCGGAGGTGCCGGCTGCGGTGGACGAGATCCGCCGCGTCGTGACCGTGTTCCGCGAGCTGCGCGGCGGGCTGACCGAGGACGGCCGCACCCGGCTGAAGACGCCGACCGGCAGCCTCTCGACCGCGGAGGCGATCTCCGTGGTCACCAACGGCGTGGCGCTCGCCGTCCATTTCGGCGACGGCGTACTGCGGGCGGCGGACGTGGCGGCCGGCATCCACGGCGCCGTGGTCAAGGACCCCTCCACGGACCAGGCGATCTGGCAGGAGTACCTGGAGACGGTGGTCCGCGAGCGGGACGGCTGGCGGGACTTCTACCGGGCCGCCCGGGACGCGGCCCGGTGACCTCGCCGGTCCTGCTCGGCGTCCGGCACCACGGCCCGGGTTCCGCCCGCGCGGTGCGGCGGGCCCTGGCGGCGTACCGGCCGGACGTCGTGCTCATCGAAGGGCCGCCCGAGGCGGATGCGCTGATCCGGTACGCCGCAGACGCGGCGATGCGCCCCCCGGTCGCGCTGCTGGCGTACCCGGCGGACCTGCCGGCCGGCCGCCCGCGGGCCGACGCGACCGAGGCCGGGACCGGGCAGGAGCAGGGCGGCGGCGCGGCGCGGGCGGCGTTCTGGCCGTTCGCCGACTTCTCCCCGGAGTGGCAGGCGATCCGGTGGGCGACGCGGCACGCGGTGCCCGTCCGGTTCTGCGACCAGCCCGCCGCTCAGCAGTTCGCCCGGTCGGCGCCCGTCGGCGCGGCGACCGGCGAGCCCGTCGACCCGCTGGGCGCGCTGGCGACGGCCGCCGGCTACGACTCCGCGGAGACCTGGTGGGAGGACGTGGTGGAGCACCGCGTCGACGCCGCGGTGGCCGGCGCGGCGGAGGAGCTGGCCCGGGCGCTCGCGCCGTTCGAGGCGATCGCCGAGGCGATGTCGGCGGTGCGCGCCGCGGCACCCCCTCGGGCGGACGCCGACCGGGCGGTCGAGGATCAGCGGGAGGCCCACATGCGCACGGTGCTCCGCGCCGCGCTGCGGGAGCACGCCCGGGTGGCGGTGGTCTGCGGGGCCTGGCACGTCCCGGCCCTGGCCGGCCCGCTGCCACCGGCCGCGCACGACGCGCGGGTGCTCCGCCGGCTGCCGAAGGCGAAGATCGCCATCACGTGGGTGCCGTGGACCCACGGCCGGCTGGCGTCCTGGAGCGGCTACGGCGCCGGGGTCACCGCGCCGGGCTGGTACCACCACCTGTTCACGACGGCGGACCATGCCGTGCCGCGGTGGCTGGTGCAGGTCGCCGGGGTGCTGCGCGCGGAGGGGCACCCGGTGTCCAGCGCCCACGTCATCGAGGGGGTCCGCCTGGCGGAGGCGCTCGCCGCGCTGCGCGGCCGGCCGGCGCCGGGCCTGCCCGAGCTCACCGAGGCGGTCCGGGCGGTGCTGTGCGAGGGCGACGACCTGCGCGTCGCGCTGGTCGACCGCCAGCTGGTCGTCGGCGACGTGCTCGGCGAGGTGCCGGCGGACCTGCCGGCGGTGCCGCTGATCCGGGACGTGGCCGCCGCCCAGCGCCGGCTCCGGCTGCCACCCGAGGCGGCGGCCCGGGACGTGGACCTGGACCTGCGCCGCGACTCCGACCGGGGGCGCAGCCACCTGCTGCGCCGCCTGGGGCTGCTGGGCGTGCCGTGGGGAGCGACGCTGCCCGCCCGGCGCGGCAAGGGGACCTTCTGGGAGTCGTGGCGGCTGGCCTGGCAGCCGGAGTTCGCGGTGGACCTCATCGCGGCCAGCGGGTACGGCAGCACGCTGCCGGCCGCGGCGGCCGCCCGCGTGCGCGAGCGCGCCGCGTCCGCCGACACGCTGGCCGGCCTCACGGAGCTGGTCGAGGCGTGCCTGCTCGCCGACCTGTCCGACGCGTTGCCGGACGTGCTGCGCGCGCTCGACGCCCGGGTGGCCGCGGACACCGACGTGGGGCACCTGCTGACCGCCCTGCCGCCGCTCGCCCGCACGCTGCGGTACGGCGACGTGCGGGCCACCGACGCCGGCGGGCTCGGGTCGGTGGCGGCCGGGCTCGTCGTCCGCGCCTGCGTCCACCAGCCGGGCGCGCCGACGGCGCTGGACGAGGCGGCGGCGCGCGGGCTGCGCGCGGCGGTGGACGGCGCGCACGGGGCGGTCGCGCTGCTCGCCGAGGCGGGCGCCGACCGGGGCGGGCCGGATCTGCGCGAGCGGTGGTTCGCGGCGCTGGACCGCGCGGCGGGCCGGCCGGGCGCGCCCGCTCTGCTGGCCGGGCGGCTGGTGCGGCTGCTGGCGGACTCCCGCCGGCTGGACCAGGCGGAGGTCGGCCGCCGGATGGCAGTGGCCCTGAGCGCCGGCACCCCGCCGGCGGACGGGGCCGCCTGGATCGAGGGCTTCCTGGGAGGCGGCGGCCTGCTGCTCGTCCACGACCGGCAACTGCTCGGCCTCGTCGACGCGTGGCTGTCGGCGGTGCCACCGGCGGCGTTCGTCGACGTGCTGCCCCTGCTCCGCCGCACCTTCGGCGAGTTCGCCGCGCCGGAGCGGCGGGCCATCGGGGACCGGGTGCGGCCGCTGCGGCCCGGGGACACCGGGGCTGGCCCCGTGGACGACCTTGACCAGGAGCGGGCGGACATCGTGCTGCCCACCCTCGCCGCGCTGCTCGGCTGGGAGGTGGCGGCGTGACGGCCGGGGCCGCGGCGGACGGAGTGCCCGACGGCGGGCCGGGCGCTGACCAGGAGCGGATGCGCCGGTGGCGGCTGGTGCTGGGCGAGGGCGCCGCCGACGCGCCCCTCACCGGCGACGACGCCGCGATGGACGCCGCCCTGGCGGCCCTCTACGGCGGCGGCGGCGAGGCGGGGGACGACCCGGCCGGGCGCCGCACGGGCGGCCTGGCCGCGTCCGCCCCCCGGGTCGCCCGTTGGCTCGGCGACATCCGCCGCTACTTCCCCGCGACGGTGGTCCGCGTCATGCAGGCCGACGCGGTGGACCGGCTGGACCTGACCCGGCTGCTGCTGGAGCCGGAGATGCTGGCGGCGGTCGAGCCCGACGTGCACCTGGTCGGCACGCTGCTGTCGCTCAACGGGGTGCTGCCCGACGAGTCGAAGCACGCCGCGCGTTCGGTGGTGGCGGCCGTGGTGGCGGACCTCCAGCGCCGGTTCGCCGACCGGACGCGGGCGGCGGTGGCCGGGGCCCTGCACCGGGCGACCAGGGTCAACCGGCCGCGGCACGCCGACATCGACTGGGACCGCACGATCCGCGCCAACCTGGCCCACTACCAGCCGGCGTACCGCACGATCATCCCCGAGCGCCTGCTCGGCCACGGCCGCCGGGCCACCGCCGTGCGGCGGGACGTGGTGCTGTGCGTGGACCAGTCGGGTTCCATGGCCGCGTCGGTGGTCTACGCCAGCGTCTTCGGCGCGGTGCTGGCCTCGGTGCGCTCGCTGCGGACCTCGCTGGTCGTCTTCGACACGGCCGTGGTGGATCTGACCGACCACCTGGCCGACCCGGTGGAGGTGCTCTTCGGCACGCAGTTGGGCGGCGGCACCGACATCAACCGTGCGCTGGCGTACACGCAGGGGCTGGTGCGGCAGCCCCGGGACACCGTCGTGGTGCTGATCAGCGACCTCTACGAGGGGGGCAGCCGCGACGAGATGCTCCGGCGGGTGGCGGCGATGCAGGCCGCCGGGGTGCAGGTGGTGGTCCTGCTCGCGCTGTCCGACGAGGGCGCCCCGGCGTACGACCATGACAACGCCGCGGCGCTGGCGGCGCTCGGCGTGCCCGCCTTCGCCTGCACCCCCGACGCGTTCGCCGAGCTGATGGCCGCGGCGATCGAGCGGCGTGACCTGCGGGACGTGGTGGAGGGCCTCACGGCCGGCCGGTGACGCACAGCAGGGCCGATCCCTCGCGGGCCGCCTCGGTGCGGTAGCCGCACCGGCCGAGGGCCGCCGACACCGCGTCCCGGATCGGGCCGAGCTGCTCCACGGCCGGCGGCTCGTACACCAGGTGCAGGGCGCCGCCCGGGCGCAGCCGCCGCGCGACGGTGTGCAGCTCCGCGTCCGGGCGCCGGACCCAGAACAGGTTCACGTTCACGGCGAAAACCGTGTCGAACGGCGGCCCCGTCGGCTCCAGGGCGGCCAGGTCGAGCTGCGCCAGGTCGACCCGGCCGGCGGCGACGTGGGCGGCGTTGCGGTCGGCGGCCCGCCGGATGGCCGTGGCGGACCGGTCGATGCCGGTGATCCGGCCGCCGGTCAGCCGGCCGGCGACCAGCGACACCGCCACGCCCGGACCGCAGCCGACCTCCAACACCCGCTCGCCGCCCCGCAGGGCCAGCCGCTCCACCGCCCAGCTCAGCCGCGCGGGCACCCGTTCACCCATCAGCTATGCCGGCTGCGTGCGCAGGTAGCGGCCGAAGTGGGGCACGGTGAACGCCACCGTGCCCCGCTCGCCCGAGTAGATCAGACCCTTCTTGATGAGCGCGTCGCGGGCGGGCGAGAGGCTGGCCGGCTTGCGGCCCAGCGATCGGGCGATCTCCGCGGTCGGCACGGCGGCGTCCATGTCGTCGGCCGCGTCCCCGGCGGACAGCGCGGCCATCGCCCGCATGTACTCGCGCTCCGCCGGGGTGGCCCGCTCGAACCGCGAGCCGAAGAACCCGACCGCGAGCTCGGCCTCCGCCTCCGGGCCGGCCACCCGCACGTCGGCCGCCGTGATCGGGCTGCGCGGCGCGTGATCCCAGGTCGCTTTGCCGTACGCCTGCACGAAGTACGGGTACCCGCCGGACTGCTCGTAGAGCGCGTCGAGCGCCTTCTGCTCGTACTCCACCCCCTCGCGCTCGGCCGGCGCGCACAGGGCCTGGTCGGCGGCGATCCGGTCCAGCCGGTCGATGCGTTGGTAGCGGAAGAGCCGCTCGGAGTACGACTTCGCGGCGGAGAGCACGGCGGGCAGGTGCGGCAGGCCGGCACCCACGACGATCAGCGGGGCGCCGAGCTGGGACAGCTCGTGGCACGCCGCGCACAGCGCCGACACGTCGGCCGCCCCGATGTCCTGCATCTCGTCGATGAACAGCGCGATGCCGGTGCCCACGTCGGTCGCCACGCTGGCCGCGTCGGTGAACAACTCCACCAGGTCGATCTCGATGTCGCCGGAGTCGGCCCGGCCCGAGGCGGCCGGCCCGTCGATGCCCGGCTGCCAGCGGTCGCGCAGCTTGGCGTTGGCGGCGTTGCCGCGCAGGGCGAAGGCCTTGAGGACGGCGAGGAAACCGTCGATGCGGTCCGGCGCCCGGTGGTGGGGCGCCAGCTCCCGGACGGCCATGTGCAGCGCCGCGGCGACCGGCCGGCGCAGCGACTGGTCGGGCCGGGCCTCGATCTTCCCGGTGCCCCACAGCCGGTTGATGGCCTGGGAGCGCAAAGTGTTGAGCAGCACGGTCTTGCCCACGCCGCGCAGGCCGGTGAGGACGAGGCTGCGCTCCGGCCGCCCCCTCGCCACGCGCTCGAGGACGACGTCGAAGACCTCCAGCTCGCGGCTGCGGCCGGCCAGCTCGGGCGGGCGCTGGCCGGCCCCGGGCGCGTACGGGTTACGGACGGGATCCACGTCTGGCACGCTATCGGGCCGTCTAACAACGGCGCTAGACGTGGATAGAAGCCCGCATCGTGTCGCGCCGCCGACCGTGGCCTAGGCCTGTCTAGGGTAAACGCTAGACAGGCCTAGGATCGGCTAGCGCTTCTTCACGCAGAGCACGTAGTCGCCCAGCGTGCCCGGCGTCTCGTCGTAGGTGTAGGCGAACTCCCAGTTGCCCTTGCCGGCGCCCATGAAGCCGTCGCAGGCGTCGCGGTCGGTGCTGAAGGGCACCTTCGCCACGATCTCCTCCGTGCCCGCCGCGCAGGCGACCTTGCGCAGCTCGGGGGCGCTGTCGGTGCCGTCGTTGACCAGGCAGTCACCCTTGTCGAGCTCGTCCGCGCCCCCCGACGCCGAGGAGGTGGGGAACGCCGAGGGCAGCGTGTCCACCCGCTCCTGGATCGCGTCGCCGGCGCGGTTGAAACCCCAGATCGCCAGCGCCCCGCAGCCGCAGAGCAGGAGCAGCACCACCGCGCCGATGATCAGCGCGATCTTGCCGCCCCGGCCCTTGGCGGGCGGCGGCGCCTGACCCGGGAAGGGCTGGCCGCCGTACGGCTGGCCACCCACCGGCTGCCCGTACTGGGGCGGTGGCGGTGGCGCGCCGTACGGGTTGGGCGGTTGCTGGCCGTACGGGTTCGGCGGTTGCTGGCCGTACGGCGGTGGCGGCGGGGGCGGCGGCGCGGCGCCGAACGGGTCGGGCTGGCCGGTGGACGGCGGCTGCCCGTACGCGGGTGGTTGGCCGTACGACGGCGGTTGGCCGTACGACGGCGGTTGGCCGTACGACGGTGGGGGCGGCGGCGCGCCGAAGGGGTCGGGCTGGCCGTACGACGGCGGCTGCGGTGCGGGCGGGCCGGACGCGGGCGGCTGGGCGGTGGGGTCGTTGGGCTGGTTACCCTGCCACGACGGCTGGGGCGGTTCGGGGGTGGACATTCGGCTCCTCCGGTCGTGGACCGTCTCCCCGGGCGGCCGTTCGTGTGTCCGCCCGAGCCACGCACGCTAGCGCGCCCGATCCACCCCCGGCGTCCCGGGCCGCCTCAGCGGCCACCCGGGCGCCTCTTCAGACACAGCACGAAGTCCAACGTGTCCAGGTCGCTGTCGAAAAAGTAGTAGTACTGGTAGCCGGGGACCTTGCCCGCGCCGCACCGGCCCGCGTAGTCCTTGGTGCCGTCGAAGCGGGCCAGCACCTCGTAGGCGCCGGGCGCACACCCGGTGATCTCCATGACCGGCTTGGCGTTGTCGCCCTTGTTGAGCAGGCACTGGCCCTTCGCGGCGAAGCGCGCGTCGGCCGAGGACGTGGGCGCGGCGCCGGTGGGCCCGGGGTCGGCCGTGGGCTGGCCAGTGGCGGGGCCGCCGGCGGGCTGCCCCGACGGGCCGGGCGTACCGGTGGCCGTGCCGGGCTTGTCTCGGTTTACTAGGTATACGCCGGCGCCGACGCCGCCGAGCACCAGCGCTGCCAGGGCGGCCAGGAGCAGGATCAGCCCGGTGGGGCGGCGCCGGCGCGGGGGCGCGGCCGGGGCCCACCGGGGGGCGGGCGGCTGCGGGCCGCCGTAGCCCGGCTCCGCCGGGTAGCCCTGCTCGGGGCCGTAGGCGGCGGG
>DASQDS010000591.1:0-2540 GCA_035634075.1 Pilimelia sp.
CGTCACCCGGGCGGCGGCCAGCCGGCCGTCGCCGACCGCCGCCGCGATCTCGGCGGCCACCGCCTCGACCAGTGCGGCGTCCACGCGCGAGCCGAGGAGGAGCAGGTCGGCGCCCGCGCCCAGCGCCAGCACGGCCGCGGCCGGGACGCCACCGGCCGGTCCCGCGGCACCGCGCATCTCCAGCGCGTCGGTGACCAGCACGCCGGTGAAACCGAGCTCCCGGCGCAGCACGTCCACGAGCGCGGCGCGGCTGAACGTGGCCGGGCCGGCACCGGTCAGGGCCGGCACCCGGACGTGCGCGGTCATCACCGCCCGCACCCCGGCGTCGATGGCCGCGGCGAACGGCGGCAGGTCGCGTGCGGCGAGCAGCGCGCGGTCGGCCGGCACGGTGGGCAGGTCGGTGTGCGAGTCCGCGACCGTCGCGCCGTGCCCGGGGAAGTGCTTCGCGCAGCCGGCCACCCGGGCGGACTGCAGCCCGTCGACCGCCGCGGCGGCGTGCCGCGCCACCAGCGCGGGGTCGGCGCCGAAGGAGCGGGTGCCGATGATCGGGTTGTCGGCGGCGGTGTTGACGTCGACGGTGGGCGCGAGGTCGAGGTTCACGCCGGCCGCCGCCAGCTCGGCGCCCATCGCGCGGTGCACCGCCGCGGTGAGCGCCGGGTCGTCGACCGCGCCGAGGGCGGCGTTGCCCGGGTACGGGCTGCCGGTGGCCGCCGCGAGCCGGGTGACGTCGCCGCCCTCCTCGTCGATGGCGAGCAGCAGCCCGGGGGCCGGTCCGCGCAGCGCCGCCCCCGTGCCGGCGAGGTCGGGGACGTTGCGGGCGAACAGCGTGTACCCGGCCAGCCCGTCGGCGGCCAGCGCCACGGCCCAGTCGGGCACGGCGGGGCCTGGCAGCGCCCCGAGCAGGGTCCGCAGTGCCAGCCGGCGCAGCCCCGGGTCGGTCGGCATCCGGCCAGCGTACGGCGCGGCCGTGGCCGCCCGCGCCCGCGCCGCCGGGGGCTGCGTGATTGGATGGGCGCGTGCTTGACGTCGGACGCCACCGCGACCCCGCCCGCGCGCAGGCCGCCACCGGGCCCGCCGAAGCTGCGCCCGCCGAAGCAGCGCCCGCTGCCGCCGGGGACGAGGTGATCGCGGTCGACCGCGCCAGTGTGGTGCGCGGCGACGCCCACCTGTTGCGCGAGGTCACCTGGCGGGTGGAGCTCGACGAGCGGTGGGTGCTGCTGGGGCCGAACGGCGCCGGCAAGACCACCCTGCTCAACCTCGCGGCGGCGCGGCTGCACCCCACCAGCGGCACCGTCGACGTGCTCGGGGAGCGGCTGGGCCGCACGGACGTCAACGAGCTGCGGACCCGGATCGGCCTGTCCACCGCCGCGCTCGCCGACCGCGTGCCGCCCGACGAGCTGGTGCACGACGTGGTGGTGACCGCCGCCTGGTCGGTGGTGGGCCGGTTCCGGGAGCGGTACGAGGCCATGGACGAGGTGCGGGCGCGGGGGCTGCTGGAGCAGTGGGGCGTCGCCGCGCTGGCGGACCGGCGCTACGGCACGCTGTCCGAGGGCGAGCGTAAGCGGGTGCAGATCGCCCGGGCGCTGATGACCGACCCGGAGCTGCTGTTGCTCGACGAGCCGGCGGCCGGGCTGGATCTTGGCGGCCGGGAGGATCTGGTGGCCCGGCTGGCGGAGTTGGCGGCCGACCCGGACGCCCCCGCGCTGGCGCTGGTCACCCACCACGTGGAGGAGATTCCGCCGGGGTTCACCCACGCGCTGCTCCTGCGCGGCGGCGCCGTCGTGGCGCAGGGCCTGCTGGCCGACACGCTCACCGACGAGCACCTGTCGGCGACCTTCGGGCTGGCGCTGCGGGTCGAGCAGGCCGGGGGCCGGTTCACCGCCCGGGCGGCGTGACGTGTCGCGGCCGCGGGTGGTCGTCGTCGGCAGCGCCAACATGGACCTCGTGGCCACCGCGCCGGCCCTGCCGCGGCCGGGCGAGACGGTGCTCGGCGACGACTTTGCGATGATCCCCGGCGGCAAGGGCGCCAACCAGGCCATTGCCGCCGCCCGGGCGGGCGCGGACTGCGCGTTCCTGGGCGCGATCGGCTCCGACTCGTTCGGGGTGACGCTCAAGGCCCGGCTGACCGCCTCGGGCGTGGACACCGCCCACCTGCGGGTCAGCTACGGCGGCTCGGGCGTCGCCGTGATCATGGTGGACGCGGCCGGCGAGAACGCGATCGTGGTGAGTCCCGGCGTGAACGGGTCCTTCACCGGCCTGACGGAGGCGGAGACGGCGGTGATCGGCGCGGCGGACGTGCTCCTGCTCCAGCTGGAGATCCCGCTGGAGACCGCGATCGGGGCCGCCGTCGCCGCCCGGGCCGCCGGCACCCGGGTGGTGCTCAACGCCGCCCCGGCCCGCCCGCTGCCCGACGTGCTGCTGGCCGCCACGGACCTGCTGGTGGTCAACGAGGTGGAGGCGCAGGCGCTGACCGGCCGCGGGCGCACCGACCCGGGCGCGCTGCTGGCCGCGGTGCCCCGCGCGGTGCTCACGCTGGGGGC
>DASQDS010000592.1:0-5108 GCA_035634075.1 Pilimelia sp.
CCGGCCGGACACCCTGCGTGGGGGCCGGCCGGACCCGTTTCCGGCCGGGGGACCGACCCGGGGCGAGGGGGTCGGTCCGTGATCGGGCCGGAACGCCAGCCGGCGGCGTCGCCGGGTCGATCAGACGACGTGCTCCAGGTAGCCGGCCAGGGCCTCGTCGAGCACCTCGCGGCCTGGCCGGGCCCACACGCCGGCGTGGAAGACCTCGACCTCGACCGGCCCGGTGTAGCCGGCGGCGTCGACCGCCGCCCGGAAGCGCCGCAGCTCGACGCAGCCCGCGCCCGGCAGGCCCCGGCCCAGCAGCACACCCTCCGGCAGCGGCGTCACCCAGTCCGCGACCTGGAAGCAGGCGATGCGCCGCTCCCGGCCGGCCCGCTCGATCTGCGCCCACACCTGGTCGTCCCACCACAGGTGGTAGGTGTCAACGACCACGCCAACCGCCTCGGCCGGGTACGGCACCGCGAGGTCGAGCGCCTGGGCCAGCGTCGAGACGACGCAGCGGTCCGAGGCGTACATCGGGTGCAGCGGCTCGATCGCGAGGCGTACGCCGGCGTCCAGCGCGTGCGGCACGAGCCGGCCGATCGCCTCGGCTACCTGCGCGCGCGCCGCGTCGACGTCCCGGCTGCCCGCGGGGAGGCCACCGGACACCAGGACCAGCGCCGGCGCGCCGAGGGCCGCCGCCTCGTCGATCGCCCGGCGGTTCTCGTCGTACCAGCCCTCGGCGGAGAAGAAGCCGCCCCGGCACAGCGACGTGACGCGCAGCCCGTACTCGTGCATGAGCTTGGCGGCTTTGCCGACGCCGTAGGCGGCGACCTCCTCCCGCCAGAGGCCGACCCCCGGCACGCCGGCCTGGGCGCACCCGGCGGCCAGGTCGGGCAGCGGCCAGTACTTCGTCGTCGCCTGGTTGAGCGAGAACCGCTCGAGACTCATGCGATCGCCTCGCTGCGCCCGCTCAACGGTCCAGCTCGGGGATTTCGATCCGCCGGCCCTCGCGGGCCGACTGGAGGCCCAGCTCGGCCAGCTGCACGCCGCGCGCGCCGGCCCACAGGTCCCAGCTGTACGGCTCGTCCTCGACCACGTGCCGCAGGAACAGCTCCCACTGCGCCTTGAAACCGTTGTCGAACTCGTCGTTGTCGGGCACGACCTGCCACTGGGAGCGGAAGTCCTCAGTCACCGGCAGGTCCGGGTTCCAGACCGGCTTCGGCGTGGCCGCCCGGTGCTGGATCCGGCAGTTGCGCAGCCCGGCCACGGCGCTGCCCTCGGTGCCGTCGACCTGGAATTCGACCAGCTCGTCCCGGTACACCCGCACGGCCCAGGAGGAGTTGATCTGGGCGACGATGCCGCCCGCCAGCTCGAAGAGGCCGTACGCGGCGTCGTCGGCGGTGGCCTCGTAGGCCTCGCCCGCCTCGTCCCAGCGGCGCGGCACGTGAGTGGCGATGTGCGCGGTCACCGCGTCGACCCGGCCGAAGATCTGCTCCAGCACGTAGTGCCAGTGCGGGAACATGTCGACGACGATGCCGCCGCCGTCGGCCGCGCGGTAATTCCACGAGGGACGCTGCGCCGGCTGCCAATCGCCCTCGAAGACCCAGTAGCCGAATTCGCCGCGGATGGAGAGGATGCGGCCGAAGAAGCCGCCCTGCACCAGCCGGCTGAGCTTGCGCAGCCCGGGGAGGAAGAGCTTGTCCTGCACCACGCCGTGCTTGATGCCGGCCGCGTCGGCGAGCCGGGCCAGGTCCACGGCGCCGGCCAGGTCCTCGGCCGTCGGCTTTTCCGTATAGATGTGCTTACCCGCCTCGATGGCGCTCCGCAGGGCCTTCTCGCGCTGCGCGGTGACCTGCGCGTCGAAGTAGATCTCGACGTCCTGGCGGTCGAGCGCACCGGTGAGGTCGGTCGTCCACTCGGTCAGGCCGTGCCGGTCGGCGATCTCGCGGAGCTTGGTCTCGTTGCGTCCAACGAGGATCAGCTCGGGCCAGAGCCGATCGCCGCCCCGCAGCGCCAGACCGCCCTGCTCCCGGATCGCCAGGAGGCTCCGGACCAGATGCTGGCGATAGCCCATCCGCCCGGTGACCCCATTCAGCACGATCCCGATCGATCTGCGGGCCATGCACCCTCCTCAGGTAAGCGCTTTCCCGGGCACCCTACTTGGCTTGCTTTCGCAGGGGCAAGGGCTTGCGTAGATCATGACGGCCCGACACCAGGACACCACCCCAGGTGCGTGTGCCGCTATCCTGTGGTGGCAAACGTCCAACAGCTCGGTCTTATAACGTATCAAGTTTAATCTGTACCCCGACCGACCGCGCCCAACGGCGGGCCCCCTTGGGGTCGGGCGGAGAAGGATGGGGTAGATCGATGGCCACACTGGCAGATGTCGCCCGCCGCGCGGGCGTGTCGCCGGCCACCGCGTCCCGGATAATCAACGGCAGCCCCAAACCTGTCACGGACGCCCTCCGCGAGCGGGTGCTCGCCGCCGTCGCCGAGCTCGAGTACGTCCCGAACGCGCACGCCCAGCTGCTCGCCCGGTCCAACCGCTCCGCCGTCGGCGTGATCGTCCACGACGTCTCCGACCCGTACTTCGCAGAGATCACCCGGGGCATCCAGCGGGTCGCCACGGAGCACAACCGGCTGGTGATCATCTGTAACAGCTACCGGGACCCGGGCCGGGAGCTGGAGTACGTCGAGCTGTTGCGCGCCCACCAGGCGGCGGCCATCGTGCTCGCCGGCTCCGGCTACCACCAGCCCGAGTTCACCACCGCGATGGATTCCAAGCTGCGGGTCTACCAGCGCACCGGTGGCCGGGTGGCCGTCATCGGGCGGCACGAGCACGCGGGGGACGCGGTGATGCCCGCCAACGAGGTGGGCGGCTACCTGCTGGGCAACGAGCTGTACCGGCTGGGCCACCGGGATTTCGGCGTGATCGCCGGCCCGAAGCTGCTGACCACCACCACCGACCGGCTCACCGGGCTGCGGCGGGCGGCCCACGAGCACGGCCACAAGCTGCCGGCCCGGCGCATCTGCTACGCCGACTTCGAGCGCGAGGGCGGTGCCGCGTCGGCCGCGGCCCTGCTGGACGCCGAGCCGCAGCTGACGGCGATCGTCGCGCTGAACGACACGATGGCGATCGGCGTGCTGGCGCTGCTGCGCTCGCGCGGGATCGCGGTGCCCGACCAGATGACGGTCGTGGGGTTCGACGACATGCCGGTGGCCAGGGACGTCACGCCGGCCCTGACGACCGTCCGGCTACCGCTGGCCGACATGGGCGCCCGGGCGATGGAGCTCGCGCTCCAGCCGCCGGCGGACGCCGAGGAGCGCCGCGTCGAGGACGCCGGCGCCGAGCTGATCCGCCGGGAAAGTTCCGGCCCGCCGAGGCAGACCTGACCCTTCGGGTACGGCGGGAAGCGCACCGTTTACATCGGCGCGCTTCCATACAAGGATGGACACGGCTCGACATTTATCAACGTCCAGTCGTGTCGGTCTCCCGTTAGGAGCGTCCTCGATGCGCATCCTGCCCCGCCTCCTCGCCACCGTCCTCCTCGCCGCCACCGCCGCGCTCACCGCGGTCACGGCGGCGCCCTCACCCGCCGCCGCCCTCGACAACGGGCTGGCCCGCACCCCGCAGATGGGGTGGAACGACTGGAACGCCTTCGGCTGCAACGTCACGGACAGCCTGGTCCGGCAGACCGCCGACGCGATGGTCTCCAGCGGGATGGCCGCCGCCGGCTACGAGTACGTCAACATCGACGACTGTTGGTCCACCCGCACCCGCAACAGCGCCGGCGACCTCGTGCCCGACCCGGTCAAGTTCCCGAACGGGATCAAGGCGCTCGCGGACTACGTGCACAGCCGGGGGCTGAAGCTGGGCATCTACTCCTCCGCCGGGACGACGACGTGCGCGGGATACCCCGCCAGCCTCAACAACGAGGTGCGGGACGCCAACCTGTGGGCGTCCTGGGGCATCGACTACCTGAAGTACGACAACTGCGGCGACCACCAGGGCCGCAACGCCCAACAGCGGTACACCGCGATGCGCGACGCGCTCCTGGCGACGGGCCGGCCGATCCTCTACAGCCTCTGCAACTGGGGCCAGGAGAGCGTCTGGACCTGGGGCCCGGCCGTGGGCAACTCCTGGCGGAACACCGGCGACATCACCGCCAGCTGGTCCTCCGTCATGAGCATCCTGGACAGCCAGGTCAACATCACCACCTTCTCCCGGCCGGGTGCCTGGAACGACCCGGACATGCTCGAGGTGGGCAACAACGGCCTGTCCGCCACCGAGTCGCGCGCCCACTTCAGCCTGTGGGCGCTGCTGAACGCGCCGTTGATCGCGGGCAACGACCTGCGCTCGATGAGCGCGGACACGCGGTCGATCCTGACCAACACGGAGGTCATCGCGGTCAACCAGGACTGGGGCGGCCGGCAGGGCCACAAGATCAGTGATAACGGCAACCTCGAGGTGTGGCGCAAGCCGATGTCGAACGGGTCGGTCGCCGTCGCCCTGCTGAACCGGGGGGCCAGCACGGCCACCGTGTCCACCACCGCCGCCGCCCTCGGACTGGGCGCCGCCGCCTCGTACAACCTGCGGAACCTGTGGACGCACACCGACTCCGCGTCGGGCAGCACGATCAGCGCGTCCGTGCCGAGCCACGGCGTGGCGATGTACGTGGTGAGCGGCGGCGGCGTCACGCCGCCCCCGCCGCCCCCGCCGGGCAGCACGACCATCCGGGGCACCCAGTCCGGCCGGTGCGTGGACGTGCCGGGCGCGGTCCAGACCAACGGCACGCAGGTCTCCCTCTGGGACTGCCACGGCAACACCAACCAGCAGTGGACGCTGACCGCGGCCAGGGAACTGCGGGTGTACGGCACCAAGTGCCTCCAGGCCGCGGGGCAGGGAACCACCGCGGGCACGGCCGTTCAGATCGGTGACTGCACCGGCGGCACACATCAGCAGTGGACCGTCAACGCCAACGGCAGCATCGCCGGCGTCGGGTCGGCGCTGTGCCTGGACGCCACCGGCCGGGGGACGGCCAACGGCACGTTGATCGCCTTGTGGACCTGCAACGGCCAGACCAACCAGCAGAGGTCCCGGGTGTAGTCGGCCCGCGGCGGGCCGG
>DASQDS010000593.1:0-4160 GCA_035634075.1 Pilimelia sp.
CGGTGCCGCGGCCCCCACGCAGCGCGGCCGCCGTGGCGGCCAGCCGGGCCCGCGCCGGGTCGGTGCGCAGACCCCAGCCGTACGGGTACAAGGGGTCGTAGTCGGCGTCGCCCACGTTGATCGGCACCTGCGCCTCCGTGCGCGGCCACGTCATCGGCAGCCGCCCGGTGAAGGGCCGGCGGCCGAAGAGCACGTCGGCCACCCCGGCCCCCTCGCTACCCGGCAGCCACGACGCCACCAGCGCGTCGATCTCGCCGAGCTGGTCGCCGATCACCTGTGGCCGGCCGGACACGACAAGCACCACGCAGGTCGGCACCTCGGCGCAGACCTTCGCGATGACGGCCCGGTCCGCCGCCTGCAGCGACAGCGACTTGGGTTCGCGCTGCTCCGGCGCTCCCCACGGCCACACCGGGCCGCCGACGTCGCCGTAGCCCTCGGCGTACGGCGTCTCGCCGACGACCACGACGCCCACCTCGGCGCCGGCGGTCGGCGCCGACGCGTCAGCGCTGAAGGTCACCTGCGCCTCGGGCGCGACCTCCCGGATGCCCTCCAGCACCGTGGTGCCCGGCAGCGCGTCGCCGCTGACGCCCTGCCACTGCACGGTCCAGCCGCCGGCCTGGTGGCCGATGTTGTCGGCGTTGCGGCCCGCGACGTAGATGGCGGCGTCCCGGCGCAGCGGCAACGCGCCGCCGCTGTTCTTCAGCAGGGTCTGCGACTGCGCCGCGGCCCGCCGGGCGATCGCCCGGTGCGCCGCGCTGCCGACCAGGTCGACCCGGTCCGTCGGGGCGTACGGCCGCTCGAACAACCCCAGCTCGAACTTCTTGCGGAGGATGCGGGACACCGCGTCGTCGATGCGGGCCCGGCTGACCCGGCCGGCCTCGACCTCGGCCAGCAGGAGCTCCTCGAACTGGCGGGCGTTGTGCGGCTGCATGAACATGTCGCTGCCCGCGTTGACCGCGGTCCGCACCTTGTACGCGGTGAGGCCGCTGACGTCCGGCTGGTCCGGGTCCGGGATCTGGACGATGGCGTCCCAGTCGGTGATCACGAAGCCGTCGAAGCCGATCCGGCCCTTCAGAACGTCGGTGATGAGCTCCCGGTGGGCGTGCATCTTCAGCGGGTTGCCGACCCCGTCGTCGGTCCAGTCGACGCTGGAGTACGACGGCATCATGCTGCCGACGTCGTGGCGGCGCACCGCCGGCACGTACGGCGCCAGGTTGATTCGGGCGAAGTCCGCGCGGCTGCGGACCGTGACGCCCTGGTCGATCGGCGCGCCGGTCGCCGAGCCGTAGACCGTGTCGCCGTCCCCGGCGTAGTGCTTGGCGGTGGCCAGGACCCGGTCGACGTCGTCGAGCTGGCTGGACCGCCGGCCCTGCAGGCCGTCGATCACCGTCTCCATCCGGATGACGAGCCCGGGGTCCTCGCTGAAGCTTTCGTAGGTGCGGCCCCACCGCTCGTCCAGCGCCACGCACAGGCACGGGGCGAACGTCCACGGGATGCCGGTGGCCCGCGTCTCCGCGGCGGTGGCGTGCCCGATGCGTTCGGCCAGGGCCGGATCGCGGGTCGCGCCGAGGCCGATGTTGTGGGGGAAGACCGTGGCACCGTACGCGTTCCCGTGGCCGTGTACGGAGTCGATCCCGTAGATCATCGGGATCTGGAGCCGGGTGCTGAGCGCCTGCTCCTGGAAGGAGTTGACCATCGCCACCCAGGCGGCCGGCGTGTTCGGGCGGGGCGTCGAGCCGCCGCCGGAGAGGACCGAGCCGAGCTGCCACTGGGCGATGAGGCTGGGGTTGGCAGCCACCGCGCCGCGTTCGGCCTGGGTCATCTGTCCGATCTTCTCGGCCAGGGTCATGCGGCTGACCAGGTCGGCCACCCGCCGCCGCAGCGGCAGCCGGCGGTCCAGGTACGGCATGCCGCTGGCGTTGATCACCAGCATCGGCGCCCCGGCGGCGACCGTGGCACCGCCCGACTCCACCGTCAACACCAGCGGCACGGTCTCGGCGGTTTCGGCGGCACGGTCCGCGCGCAGCCGCACGGTGAAGCGCAGTGTCGTGCCGGACGCCGTGCCGGCCGGGAAGGTCAACGTGCCGCTGCTGGCGGCGTAGTCGGCACCGGGGGTGGCGGTGCCCGACCCGGTCGTCCAGCGGACCACCTGCCGCTCGGCGAGGGCAAGGCCGCCCTCCGTCGTGACGGTCACGCCGACCCGCGCGCGACTGCCCTCGGCGGCCGTGTAGACGGCGCGATCGGTCGCCACGGTGGCGACCTGCGCGGCGGCGGCCGCGTTGGCGGGGGCCGGCGCGACCAGGATCGCGGCGGTCACGGCGGTGGCGCAGAAGAATGAGGTACGGGCCGGGCGCACTCGCGCGCTCAGGCGTACTCGCATGTCGTCCTCTCCGCAGGACGCATGGGTGCCCGGCGCCCAGTCGGCGCCCAGCCGCGCCCCGCTGTCGCCTGTGAACCTTTCCGTTTCAGGCGGATGTCGTCAAGATGACGATCAATGCGCGCCAGGACCCGGTGGAGCCGGCGCCCGGGGGGCCTCCGGGCTCACCACCCGGTCAGCGGTGTGCCTGCCGATAGGCGTCGATCACACTCTGCGGGATGCGGCCGCGCTCGGACACGTCGTGGCCGTTCTTCGAGGCCCATTCCCGGATCCCCTTGTTCTGTTCGCGCGAGGAGCCGGCCCGCCCCGTCGAGCGCGTCGCCTGGCGCGTGCCGCCGCCGCGACCCACCCGCGTTCCCGCGCTGAGGAAAGGGTCGAGTGCGTTGCGGAGCTGCGCGATATTACCCTCCGACAAGTCGATGGTGTAGCTGGCGCCGTCCAGCGAGAACTCCACGGTGCGGTCTGCCGGCTTTCCGTCGATGTCGTCGATCAGGGTGGTGACAACTTTCCTGGCCATGGAGCTCTCCCGTTAATAGTGTCTGGTGGCCCAGTATTGCGCACTGACGGGTTCGCGCGCCACGTCGGTGGGTGCGGTTTCGCTCATATCGGAGCGCCCAAGACTAATCGTGTGCACGCGGCTGCCTATCGTCACATCGACGCGATCCGGTGGCGGGAACAATGGCCTGATCAGCGATATCGAGGGCGGCTTTCGCCGGCTTCGGCTATCGGCCGAGGCGTTATCAGCAGATGGTATTCGGCCGACAAGGGGGGCGGCAAGATGTGGCAATCCGTACACCGGCCGCGCGGCTGTCGCCGTCCCGGGCGGCCGGCCACGCCGCTGACCTGGGCCGAGCGCGCAGGGATTGACGCCGCAGAGTGTGGCGGCTCGCCTTTCCCGCCGTTAACCTCGGTCTTCTGACCCGCGGCCCCGCGCCCCGGGACCCGCGCGACTCCACCCGCCGGGGCGACAGCCCCGGCGACCCGCCGGATGACGAGGTGGACCTGACGGTGAGGAAGCGACGCCAGCGACATCGCGCACTGGCTCGCGCCCGCCGAGGTCACCGACAGCGCGCCTGCGTTCACGCAATGGCGTGGCCATGAGTGGGCGCGGCCGGGCGGCGGCATGAGCGACGACTGGATGGACGACGTCCCGGGCGCCGTCTATCCGCCGTGGCTCGGCGACGAACCATCCGACGAACCACCCCGACGCGAGCGCCGGCGCGCGGACGCCGGGCGCTGGCGCCGGCCTCGGACGCCGACCGCCCGCAGCCTGTACGACCCCGGGATCGGCGCCGCGGACCTGGACGGGCCGGTCGCCGAGCCCGTCGACGAACCGGTCGACGAACCGCCGGCGGGGCCGCCGCAGTGGGAGCGGCCCCCGCAGCGGGGGGCGGCGGCCGATCCCGGCCCGCGGCCGGGCGGCTGGGGACGCGGCGCCGGCCCGGCGGAACGGCGTCGCCCGCAGCGCGGTGACCAGCGGCGGGAACGCGGGTACGACCTACCGGCGCCGCCGGCCTACGACCCGCGGCCGACGTACGAACCACCGCCGGCGTACGAGCGACCGCCGGCCGCCGAGCCGGCGTACGAGGCGGCGTACGGATACGAGCCGGGGTACCAGCCGCCCTACCAGCGAGCGTACGAGCCGGCCTACGGCGACGGGCCGGCCTACGGCGACGGGCCGGGCTACGGCGACGGGCCGGGCGACGGGCGGACCTACTGGCCCGGCGCCGCTCCGGTGGACGAACCCGGTTGGGCCCGCCCGGCGGCGGGCCGGCCCGCGGAC
>DASQDS010000594.1:0-6343 GCA_035634075.1 Pilimelia sp.
ACGGGCGGCGCACGGCGGCCGATCGTTGCGGCGCGGCGCCGGCCGGTGCACGCCGACGCCGATCCTGAGCTGGCCGCCTACAACGACTATCTCGCGTGGCTGAACTCCCATCCGGGGGCGCGGCCGGGCGACTACCCCGGCTGACCGCCGGGCCGGGAGGACGGGAACCGTGGGCGCTGCCCTCATCCGCTACCGCGTGATCGCGTACGTCGTGGGCGTGGTGCTCATCGCGCTCGTGGTGGTCGGCATGCCGCTGAAGTACGCCGCGGGCGAACCGGGCGTCGTCGAGACCATCGGCCCCGCGCACGGCTTCCTCTACGTGCTGTACCTGCTGGCCTCGTTCGACGTGGGCCGGCGGGCCGGCTGGCCACTCAAGCGGATGATATTGGTGATGCTCGCCGGCACGGTCCCCTTCGTCTCGTTCTACGCCGAACGAGTGGTTTCCGAACGCGTGCGCCGGGACCAATCGGCCCGGGTCGGCTGAGCTGCTGAGGCTGACCTGGGGCACCTCACCCGAACGGTTAGGCCGCCCGACTGTCCAGCTAGGAATCTTCGCCCAAAAGGACGGCGTGGCGGATAGTAGGCTTCCGCCGTTCAGTCACCTGATTGTGTATCTTATGTCAGGATTAATCCAAATGACAAGATACCTCCAGGAGCGACCATATGAACCCGACGGGGCCCTCGACGTTGGCTTGGCGCAAAAGCCGCCGCTGTGAATCATCGACGTGCGTCGAGGTCGCCCCGGTAGATCGGGCGGTGGCCATGCGCGACTCCACTGACCCGGCGGTCCACCTGGTGTTTGCCGCCGGCGACTGGCACGCCTTCCTCGACGGCGTGCGCGCCGGCGAGTTCGACGGCCGCTGACCGTCCCGGTCCGCCGGCTACGTGGCCGGGGCGCCAGCGCGCCCCGGCCATCGTGATGCCGCGTGAATCACGCCAGGACCGCCGCTCCCTCACCCTCAGTCACTTCGATGACTTTCGTCGATATGGCACTGTGGGTGACGGAACCCTGACAGACAGGCGCGGGCTCGGTCGGGGCCCACCTGGCGGCGGGAGAGGCGGGTTGCCATGGCGCAGCGAGACGGTTCGATGGTGTGGCGCAAGGCCGGGGCGTGCGAGTCGCGGGCCTGCGTGGAGGTTGCCTTCGGTGACGATGGTCGGGTCCACGTGCGCAGCTCCCTCGCCCCGGACGCCCCCGCACTGGGGTTCACCCGGCTGGAATGGCAGACGTTCATCACCGCCATCCGGGCCGGGGAGTTCGACCTGGCGTAGCCGTCCGAGGTTCGCGCCCACCCGGACGTGCCACCACGCGCCGGCACGGAGATATCCGGCGCTACGCGGTGCTCCCGTCGTGCGACAAGGCGTACAGTCGACGGGAGCGCAATCAGCGAGGTGGCACACTGCGACGTGACGAACGGGCCTCCGGGTTCGCCGTCCGGGGCGGTCCCGCCGGAGGTCGCCATGACGAACGTTCAAGGTCCGACCGTAGGTCGCCGCAGACTGCGCACGGCGCTGCGCCGCGCACGGGAGACCGCCGATCTCACGCAGGAGTACGTGGCCTCGGCGATGGACTGGTCCCTGTCGAAGCTCATCCGCATCGAGTCGGGCGCGGTCGGCATCTCCACCAATGACGTGCGCGCCCTTCTCCAGCTCTACCGGGTGACCGACGCGACGCTCATCGACGAGCTGGTCGCCCTCGCCCGGGTGGCGCGCCGCCGCACGTGGTGGAGCTCCTACCGGGACGCGGTCCCCCCGCCCTACGCCTCGTACATCGGCCTCGAGGCCGAGGCGGCCGAGCTGTGCTACTTCCACCCGATCGCCGTGCCAGGGCTGCTCCAGACGGAGGCGTACGCCAAGGCGATCGTGCCGGTGGACGGGCCGGACCAGGTCGAGCCGGACGAGATCGCCACCCGGGTGGCGATCCGCCTCACCCGGCAGCGCGAGGTGCTCGGCCGCGACAACCCGCCGGAGATCCGCGCCGTTCTGGATGAGGCCGTCCTGCGCCGGGTCACCGGGAGCAGGCAGATCATGCGGGAGCAGCTGCTGCACCTGGCCGAGCTGGGCACGGCGCCCAACATCACCATTCAGGTGCTGCCGTTCACTGCCGGCAACAACACTGTCAACGGCCCCTTCGTGATCCTGCGGTACGCGGACCCCACGGATTCCGACGTGGTGTACCTCGAAAGCGCATTGATCAACGACGTGGTCGACCGCTCCGAAAGCATCGGTCCATACCAGTACGCGTTCAAGAGCCTGTGCCAGGACTCGCTCGACTCGGCCGACTCCGCGGCGCTGATCGCGCAGGTCGCCGACGAGCTGGCCTGAGCCTGGCAGGTGGCGCACGACCGACTGACGCGAAAGCGGGCGGGCCCGGTTACCGGTGCCCGCCCGCGCTCCCGCCTCTCCTAGCGACGCACCGCCATCCGCCGCCACGAGAGCCAGGGTTCCAGGTCACGGAGTTCTGCGGCCGCCCCCAGCCGCGCGATCTCCTTCGCCCGCAGAAGGGCCCTGGTGACCTGGCCGTACTGCTGTTCGCTGTCCGTGAGGAACAGCCGGACCGTGATGCCGTAGTAGTCCGCCCACAGCTCCCATGAGCGGGGCCAGATGCGCTCCCCGATCGCCGCGAACAGGAACGGTGCGATGAACGCCGACGCGATGGCGAGGTACGTGCCACCGGGGAGCTGCGCCGGGTTGCCCAGAAGGCCGAGGGTGGCGGCGATGCCGAGGAGCACCACCGTGGTGACGACCATCGCGCGGATCGTGAACGGGTGCCGCAGCCCCCGCGCCGTGCGCAGGTTCGACAGCTCGTACACCGGATACGGGAAGCCGCCGACCGTGAACCATTCGTCGGTGACCTCGATGCCCGGCTGGCTGTACAGCGGGGCGGGTAAACGTCGTGTTAACACCGTGCTGGAGATGCCCGGCGCTCCTTTTGAGAGTCCGACCGGCCGAGTAGCATCCACGATGTGCCTCCAAGCGGCCCCTGAGGCGGGCTGAGGTGATGATTTGAGATCGACGCCCGGCAGCCACCGGGTGTCGATCTTTTTGTAGGTGCCGATCTTCTGGCAGCTGCGATCTTCTTGTCGGAACCTTTATGGTCCTGAAGCCATTGTGCTAAACGCAAGCTAGTAAAAGGAAGAAGTGCAATCTGCCAGGTGGCAGAATGGCACACGGCTGTTCGGCGTTTCGTACCGTTTTACAGCCATTAACTGGGCTCACCGGGCCGGCCGCGTGCCCGGCGCGACCGCCAGTTCACGCCTGCGGGTGACTGTACGGGCCGGACGGTCGATGGAGAGGGCCGCTACGCCGCGGGAACGCGCGTCAACCGGCGAAGGGGACAATCCGCTGGAAGCACCCGAGCAGGGCGGATCGGGCGGCCGCCACTTCCGGTCACCGGAAAGATCACGCTAGGTTGGGACGGCCTGGCTGGTCGTCAGTCGCTCCCCCCGGGGTGACGCCGGCCCGGCGCCGCCGAATCGCCGACCACGCGCAGCCAGCGCGCGGTGCGCCCGCCCCCGGGCGCGAGCGGCGAACCGGGGATCCCCCAGGGCCACGGCCCGCAGCGTCGGGAGAAGCCGCGCGGACGCGCGGCGGGGCAACTTCCCGCCCGGGCGAAACGTCGCCCGGACCCGTCAGCTGACCCGGTAGGCGGCAGTGGAAGAAGGGGTCGCCCGTGTCACGAGCGCGGAATTCGCACGCGCGCCCAGGAACACTGCACGCCCTCGCGGTGACCGCCGTCGCCGTCCTCGCGCTGGCGCCCGACTCCGCCGTCCACGCCGAGCCGTCGCGGGCCGAGATCCAGCAGCGCATCGACCGGGAGTCGCGCGTCCTGTCCGGGATCGTGGAGGGCTACAACAAGGCCAACGAGGAACTCAAGATCACCCGCTCGGCGGTGGCCAGCCACGCGGCCGGGCTGCCCGCGCTCCGGCGCAAGTTGGCCGTGGCCGAGGCCGATGTCGACACCATTGCGGCGTCCGCGTACAAGAGCGGGCGCCTGCGCGCCGTCGAGGCCGTGCTCAGTCCGCGCGGTCCCGCCGCCATGGCGGACCGCCTGGGCGCGCTGGACCACCTCGCCCGCGGCCGGCAGGCCGACATCGCCACGTTCACGGCGGCGCGGCGGCGGCACGACGGCGAGCAGCAGCGGCTGGACCGGGCACTGGCCCGGCAGAACGTCCAGCTGCGCGACCTCGCCCGCCGCAAGAAAAAAATCGAAGCCGACCTGAAGAGGCTGTACGCCCTGCGGCGCACGGCGTTCGGCCGGGAGCAGGAGAGCGGGTCGCGGTACACGGGCTCGGTCCCCGCGGTCTCGGGCCGCTCCGGCGCCGTGGTGCGGTACGCGTACAACGCGATCGGCACGCCCTACGTCTGGGCCGCCGACGGCCCCAACGGCTACGACTGCTCCGGGCTGACCTCCGCCGCCTGGCGGGCGGGCGGGCGCCGGCTGCCGCACAACGCCGCGATGCAGTGGAGCACGGTGACGCACATCCGGCGCGGCGAACTCGTCCCCGGGGACCTCGTCTTCTACGCGGGCCTCGGGCACGTCGCGCTGTACGTCGGCAACGGTCGGGTGATCCACGCGCCCACGTTCGGGCGTCGGGTGCAGCTGGCGGACGTGGACATGATGCGCCCGTACGGCTACGGCCGCGTCTGACGGCGCCGACGACAGCGGCCCGGGCCGGCGATCCCGCATGGGGAAAACCGGCCCGGGCCGACCATGTCCGTGCTCGTGCGTCAGGCCGCCTGGAGACCCTCCGCGCGGGCGAGCTCGCGGAGCCGGCCCAGCGCCTGGATCTCCAGTTGGCGGATGCGCTCCCGGGAGAGGGAGAACCGCGACGCCACCTCGGTGAGCGAGTGCTCGCGCCCGTCCTCCAGGCCGTACCGCGCCCGCATGATGCCCGCCGACCGGTCGTCCAGGTGGTTGAGCAGGCCCTCGATGCGCTGCCGCTCGAGCGCCGAGAGGACGACCTCCTCCGGCGACGGCGCGTCCGAGTCGGCCACCAGGTCACCGAGGTTCGTGTCGCCGTCGTCGCCGACCGGGGTGTCCAGCGACACCGTGTCCTGCGACCAGCGGATGAGCTCGCTGACCCGCTCGACCGGGACGCCCAGTGCCTTGGCGATCTGCTCGGGCTCCGGGTCGGCGCCCAGCTCGCGGGTGAGCTGCCGGGCGACGCTGCGCATCCGGTTGACGTCCTCGACGAGGTGCACCGGCAGGCGCACCGTGCGCTCCTGCTGGGCGATCGCCCGGCTGATCGCCTGGCGGATCCACCACGTCGCATACGTCGAAAACTTGTAGCCGCGCTCGTAGTCGAACTTCTCCACGGCCCGAACCAGGCCGGTGTTGCCCTCCTGGATCAGATCCAGCATCGGCATGCCGCTGCGCACGTACCGGCGGGCGATCGACACGACGAGCCGAAGGTTGGCCCGGATGAAGAGGTCCTTGGCGCGCTCCCCCTCGATCACCAGCCACTCGAGCTCCTCGCGCCCCACCCCGGGGCGGGCCGGGCCCTCCCCCAGCAGGTGCTCGGCGTACAGCCCGGCCTCGATCGCCTTGGACAGCTCGACCTCTTGGGCGGCGTCCAGCAGCGGTGTCCGGGAGATCTCGTGTAGGTAGACGCCGACCAGGTCCCGCTCCTCGGCAACCTCGTCGGTCCGCAAGGTCGTCATGTTGTCCACGGTCTTCACAGTCCCCTCGTCCACGTCTTTCTCGACCCGCTCCGCCTTCGCCGTCCCCACGTCCATCAGCCCTCCCCCGGTAACCTCCGCAGTGCCCCGCGGTGCTGACACCTACACAACCGACGCCGTGGCTCGGTGATTCCTACGCGTAGGTTCGAAACTGTCACGAATGCCTGAGCGCTTGCTGAGAGTGGCCTCGTGGTGGGAGGCGGCCTCGCTAGGTATTCGTCCGCTGGGGGCAGCGCGGATGAGGGGCACGCCATGCTGGGCAGAGTGCCCGTCTTCTGACACCACCGGGCGTCCGCCGGCGCCGCGACCCCCGTCACCGCGACCTTGCGATCCTTGTCACGTCAGCGAGTACGGGGGTGTGGTGCCGTTGGTTCACCTTCGTGAGTGTGGTACCCACCTCATCGCGCCGGAAACAGCACCCCGCCCCCGGCCGGACGCACGCTAGCCTGACCCGCATGGCGGACCTGACCTCCACGGCCGACCCGACGTCCGTGGCGACGCGGACGGCACTGGTGACCGGCGGCACTGGCGGGCTCGGCGGCGCGGTGGCAGCGGCGTTCGCCGCGGCGGGCTGGCGGGTCGTCCTCCCGGTCCGGCCGGGTGGCGCCGCCGAGCCGCCGCCCACCGGCGCGCTGACCGTGGCGGCCGACCTGACCGACCC
>DASQDS010000595.1:0-3372 GCA_035634075.1 Pilimelia sp.
GGCCGCCTCGGTGGGGTGGGCGGTGAACACCGGCCGGACCGCCAGCCGCCGGGCGGCCGCGGCGATCTCGTCGGCCGGCACCCCCCGCTCGGCGATCAACTTGGCGGCCTGGTCCAGCCAGCCACCGTGCCGGGCCCGCCGCTTGCGCAGCTCCCGGGCCCGGTGCACCTGTTCGGTGATGTTGGCCAGGTGAAAGTAGGTGGAGAAGGCCCGGGCCAGCTTGGTGCCGGTGGTCACGTCCATCGCGGCGAGCCGGGCGGCGGCGGCGCCCACATCGGAGCGGACCAGGGCCCGCACCTCCTCGACCAGGTCGAGCAGCGGGCGGCCCTCCTGGCGGGCCAGGGTCTGCCCGAGCAGGGTGCCGAGGCGGCGGATGTCCGCGCGCAGCGCGGCGTCGGGCCCCTCGGCGTCAAGCTGGTCGGTCACGGAGCGCTCCTCACCTGGGTACGGAGGACCGCGCTGTCCCGACTGCATGGATGTTATCCGGGACACGTCGGGGCCGGGTCGATCTGGTGAGTCAAGTCTCAAGGGCACCCGGCGCCAGCAGGACCGCCGCCCGCGGAAGAGGAGATTCCGCGGACGGCGGTCCCGACCCCACCGGAGAAAAGATCAGGCCGGCGCCGGGGCGGCCGGGCGAACCACGTGCGAGATGTCGGCCATCGGCGCCCGCGGGCCCGCCACCTGGCGTACCGGCGGCGGTGTCTCGCGGCGCGGGAAGGCCAGCCGGCCGGGCGTCCGGGCGGCGGCGGTGCGGGTGACGAAACGGTGTCGGGCGGCGGCGAAGCCGTTGCGGTCGTCGAAGATGTCCCGGCTCATCTCGGCCAGCTCGCGGGCCTCGTACCCGTCCAGCGGCACCCGGTCGCTCGCCAGCCGGCGCGCCTTGATCGCCCGGGTGGCCTGGGCGCTGCGCTGGTCGGCGTACCGCTCGGCCAGTTCGCCGAGCCACCCGGTGAAGGCGTCGGGATGCCGCGGCCCGACCTCGTCGAGCAGCCCCAGGTGTACGGCGCGGGCGGTGCTGACCGGCGTCCGATCGGCCAGCAACCGGTCGGCGTTGTCCGGCCCGACCCGCCGCGGCAGCGTGTAGGTGTGCAGCTCAGAGCCGAACAACCCGAGGTCGTAGTACGGGTTCAGCACGATCCCCTCGCGCCCGGCCAGCACGTCGGCACCCAGCCCGAGCATCACCCCGCCGGCACCGGCGTTGCCCGTGTAGGCGGCGATGATGACCTGCCGGGTGCAGGTGATGATCTCCCGGCAGACGGCGTTGATGGCCTTGATGTTGGCCCACGCCGTCCCGGTGGGGTCGGCGGCGGCCTCGATGAGGTTGAGGTCGAGGCCGTTGCTGAACGCGTCGCTGCCGCCGCGTAGCACCAGCGCGCAGGTGTCCTGCGCGACGGCGTGGCGCAGTGCGGCCAGCAGCCGGCGGCACTGCCCGGTGGACATCGCGCCGTTGTAGAAGTCGAAGGTGAGCCAGCCGACCGCACCGGTGCGCCGGTAGCGCAGCTGCCGGTAGCCCGGGGCCTCCGGCTCGGTGCCGGGCGGGACGGGGGAGTGCGGCACGCCGCGCAGCCGCCGGCCGAGCAGCGTGGTGGCGGGCAGCTTGATCGCGGGCAGGGTGCCGGTCGTCTCCGGGGTCGGCTCGGCGGCCCGCAGGTGTCCCAGCCAGACGCTGCCGTCGCCGGTGCCGACCAGCACGGCGCCCTGGCGGCGGCTGACCACCGTGCCGGGTGCGACGCCACGGGTGGCGCCGGGGTGCACGTCGTACGCGAAGACCGGCAGGCCGGCGACCTCCGTGCGGACTCCCGGGGCGCCGTCGGCCGCGCGGATGCGGCGGACGATCGCGTCGGTGCTCTGCGCCCAGTCGAACTCCCGGTCGGCCTGGCGCATGGCCGGCCTCGGCCGGACCGCGGCGACGTCGGAGCGCAGCTGCTCGGCCGGCGTGGGCACGAAGCTGGGGTTGGCCGCCTTGGCCATCACCTCCTGGACACACTCGATGGCCGCGTCGGCGACCGGCCCGTTGTAGAGCGACGACTTGCGCGGCGCGGCGGTGGGCAGCGGGAACAGCCGGGTGGCCCAGATCGGCCCGGCGTCCAGTTCGTCGACCGCCTGTAGCGCGGTGACCCCCCAGACCGGTGCGGCCTCGGTGATCGCCCAGTCCAGCGACGACGGCCCCCGGTCGCCGACCGGGCCCGGGTGGATGATCACCGTGCGCCAGTGCTGCCAGACCTGCGCCGGGACCCGCTGGGTCAGGTACGGGCAGAGGACGAGTTCGGGGCGGGCGGCCCGCACGCCGTCGACGATGCCGCGGTCGTCGTTGGCCAGCAGGACGCCGACGTCGTGGCCGGCCTCGCGCAGTGCGCACCAGACCCGTTGGGTCAGACCGTTGAACGCCGAAACGAGGAGCAGGACGCGCACTGGTGCCTCCGGAGATGAGGGATCGCTCTACCCGGGTCACCTTGCTTGACGGTTTAGGCCCGTCGTCGCACGATCTGTGCGATGCGGGAGGTTTCGTCCGACCGGGCCGTAACCTTCCCGCCGATTCACCCGCCCGGGCGAGCCGCCGGACCAACCACGGCACCCGTGCTCTGTTCCTCGGCCGGCCCCGCCCGGGGGATAGGCTGGTCACGCGACCCCCCGTCGGCCCGGCGTGGGGATGTGCGCGTGCGCGTCCGCGCGCCGTCTCGACAATCGGAGTGACAGCCATGAAGCTCGCCGGTCTGCTGCCGGCCGTCCTCGGCGACCGGGGCCTGGCTCGCGTGCGCGACCTGGCCCGCGCGGGTGGCATCGAGGCCGACGGTCTGGACCTCACCGCGCCGGCTGCGCTGCGTCCGTTCGTGGTGGCAGCGGTCGCCGCCGGCGCCGACGGCGGTGGCGCCGGCCGGCCCGTGCTGGCGGTCACCGCGACCTCCCGGGAGGCCGACGACCTCGCCGACGCCCTCGGTTGCCTGCTGCCGAGCGGCCAGGTCGCGGTCTACCCGGCCTGGGATACGCTGCCGCACGAACGACTCTACCAGCGTTCCGACACCGTCGGCCGGCGGCTGGCCGTGCTACGCCGCCTGGCCCATCCGCACGCGCCGACCGGCGTGGCGACGCCGGCGGGCCCGCTGCGCGTTGTCGTGGCGCCGGTCCGCTCCGTCCTGCAGCCGCAGCTCAAGGGACTCGGCGACCTGGACCCGGTGGAGCTGCGGGTCGGCGGGGAGGCGGGACTGTCCGACGTCATCCGGCGGTTGACCGACATGGCGTACGCCCGGGTGGACCTGGTTACCAAGCGCGGCGAGTTCGCCGTTCGTGGCGGCATCCTCGACGTCTTCCCGCCCACCGACGAGCACCCGTCGCGGGTGGAGTTCTGGGGCGACGAGGTGGAGGAGATCCGCA
>DASQDS010000596.1:0-2164 GCA_035634075.1 Pilimelia sp.
GAGCACCTTCGTCGGCCGGTCCGACGACCTGGCCCGGGTGGACAAGCTGCTGGGCGAGTCCCGCCTCGTCACGCTCACCGGGCCGGGCGGCGCGGGCAAGACCCGGCTGGCCGTGGAGGCGGCCGGCCGCCTCGACGGGGATGTGGCGTTCGTCGAGCTGGCCCCACTGGCGCCCGGCGCCGACGTGGCCCACGCGGTGGTGAGCGGGCTGGGCCTGCGCGAGTCCGCCCTGCTGTCCGTCGACCGGCGCGGTGAGCCGGTCGACCGGCTGGTCGCCGCGCTGGCCGACCGCCCACTGCTGCTGGTGCTGGACAACTGCGAGCACGTCGTCGCCCCGACCGCCGCCCTGGTGGACCGGCTGCTGCGGGCCTGTCCGCGCCTGCGGGTGCTGGCCACCAGCCGGGAGGGCCTCGGCATCACCGGGGAGACCCTGTGCCCCGTACTCCCGCTGGCCCTCCCGCCGCCCGGTGTGGCGCCGGCCGAGGCGGCGGAGTACCCGGCGGTCCGCCTGTTCGTGGACCGGGCGGCGGCCGTGCGGCCGGACTTCGTGCTGGACGGGCCGACCGCCGACGCCGTCGGCCGGGTGTGCCGGGCGCTGGACGGGCTGCCGCTGGCCATCGAGCTGGCCGCGGCTCGGCTGCGGTCGCTGACGCCGGCCGAGCTGGCCGCCCGCCTGGACGACCGGTTCGCCCTGCTGTCGCGGGGCAGCCGGGCGGCCGTCGCCCGCCACCGCACGCTGCGCGCGGTGGTGGAGTGGAGCTGGGACCTGCTCGCCGACGAGGAGCGGACGCTGGCCCGCCGGCTGACGGTGTTCCGGGGCGGCGCCACCCTGCCGGCCGTGGAGGCGGTGTGCGGCCTACCGCGCCCCGCGGCGCTCGACGCGCTGGCCGGCCTGGTGGAGAAGTCGCTGGTCGACGCCCTCCCGAGCGGGCGGTACCGGATGCTGGAAACGGTGCGGGCGTTCGCCGCCGAGCGCCTCGCCGAGGCCGGCGAGGCAGCCGGTCTCGGCGCCGCGCACGCCGCGTACTTCCTGGAGCTGGCCCGGCGGGCCGAGCCGTGCCTGCGCCGCGGCGACCAGCTGGCGTGGCTCGGCCGGCTGGACGCCGAGCGCGACAACATCACCGCGGCGGTGCGCCGCTGCGCCGCCGCCGGCCGGGCGGCCGAGGCGTTGCGGCTGGTGGCGCTGCTGTCCGGCTTCTGGTGGCTGCGCGGCCTGCGCGGCGAGGGTGCCGCCGTGGCCGCCGAGGCGCTGCGGGCGCAGGCCGGACCGCCGCCGCCGGAACTGGCGGAGGAGTACGCGCTGTGCCTGCTCAACGCCGTCCTCGACGGTTCGCCGGGGCCGGTGGCGGACCCGGTCGGCGTGGCCGGCGCGGTCCTCTCCGGGCTGCCCGGCCCGACCCGCTACCCGTTCCTGAACGTCCTCTACGCGATGGCCGCCGGCCCGCCGCCGGCGGACGTGCTGACGCTGCTGCAGCGCAAGCAGGTAACCGGGGACCCGTGGATGCAGGCGCTGTCGTGGTACGGCAACGGCGCGATCTCGCTGTACGCCGGCCGGTGGGGTGCGGCCGAGGCGGACTTCGTGGCGGCGCTGGCCGGGTTCCGGGCGGTCGGCGAGCGCTGGGGCCTGACCATGACGCTGACCGAGCTGGCCCAGCTGGCGTACTGGCGGGGCGACTGGGCGGCGGGTGGCGCCTTCGCCGACGAGGCCCTGGAGACGGCCACCGAGCTGGGCTCCGCCGCGGACCAGGCCACGGTGATCTCCAAGCGGGCCGAGGGGCGGGCGGGCGCGGGCGACCTCGCCGGCGCCGAGGACGACTACCGCCGCGCGACCGGGCTGGCCCGCTCGGCGGGCGCCCCGGAGGCGCTGGCGGAGGCGGAGTACGGCCTGGGCGAGCTGGCCCGCCGGCGCGGGGACCTGGCGGCGGCGCAGCAGTGGTACGCGCAGGCGCAGGCCCACTGCCCGGCGGGCTGGTTCAGCGCCGAGCAGTACCGGTCGTTCATCCTGGTCGGGCAGGCCCGGGTCGAGCTGGCGCGCGGGGACGTGCCGGCGGCCCGGGACCGGTTGCGCCAGGCGTACCGGCGACCGGCCGCCGCGCACTCCCCGGAGTACAGCGGCTACGCCGTCGCCGCGGCCGTGGCCGAGGCCCTCGCCGACGTCGCGCTG
>DASQDS010000597.1:0-11063 GCA_035634075.1 Pilimelia sp.
CCGCCCGCCTCGACGCCGCCCGGGTCTGGATCATCGACCCGCGGGACGGCACCCGGGAATTCGCCGAGGCCGGCCGCACCGATTGGGCCGTCCACGTCGCCCTGTGGACCCGCACCGGCGGGCTGGCGGCCGGCGCCGTGGCGCTGCCGGCGCGCGATGTGGTCCTCAGCCGCGACACCGCTGCCGCCGGGGCCGCCGCCGCGGCGCCGCGCCCGGCCGGGCCCGTCCGGGTGGCGGTGAGCCGCACGCGGCCGCCGGCCTTCGTCACCGCGCTGGTCGAGTCGATCGGCGGGGTGGCGGTGCCGATGGGGTCCGCCGGTGTGAAGGTGTGCGCGGTCGTCACCGGCGAGGTGGACGCGTACGTGCACGGGGGCGGCCAGTACGAGTGGGACTCCGCCGCGCCCGTGGCGGTGGCGCTCGGCGCGGGGATGCACGCCAGCCGGGTGGACGGTTCGCCGCTGCGGTACAACCAGCCCAACCCCCGCCTGCCCGACCTGCTCGTGTGCCGGCCGGAGCTGGCCGATTCGCTGCTGCGGGCGATCGCCGAGGCGGGCGGCGTGCCGGGCTGACCGGCTCAGAGGATGGCGGCGAGGCGCACCAGCACCTGCCGCGTCTCCCCGTCGGCGCCGTCCCAGCGGATCTGCACCCCGCGCACGTACAGCCAGGGGCCGTCGGGCAACTGCTGGAGACCGAGGACGGCCTGCACCCGTAGAGTCAGCTCGCCGACGCCGAACCGGTAGTCGGCCTCCGCCAGCCGCAGCACCTGTCCACTGCGGACCCTGGGGGTGTCGGTCATCATCGAACCACCTTCTTCCGTGCCCGATGCCCGAACAGGGCCGGTATCGGGTGGTACGGCGGTAACCCGACAAACGGTTCATCGACCGGGCGCCATGGGGCGTCGCGACGAGATCCGACAGAGCCCAGGGCCGGTCCGGGCTGGTGCGTGCCGGCGGCGCCCGGCACAATGCCAGACGGCGACCGCGAGACACCGCCTGACGAGGAGGCTCATGCGCGCCCCGGAGGGCTACCCCGAGGCCGACGCCGCGCCGCACCGCATCGGCCGGCAGCGCGACGGCCACGCCGCGCGTACGGGCCCGCTCCATGCGCCCACCACGCCCGTACCCACACCGCCGCCCGCGCCGCGGCGGCGGCGCTGGTGGCTCGCCGTCGTGGTGCTGCTGTCCGTGCTGACGGGCGCCGGCATCGCCGTCCTGGCCCAGCGCGACGATCCCGCGACCCGCTCGACGGGGGCGCCGCCGGATCCCGCGCCCGTCGCCACCGGGCCGGGTGTGGCCGCCAGCCCCACCCCGTCGGGCTTCGCCGGCCTGGGGCCGAATCCGTCCCCGGTGCCGTCGGCCACCCCGCGCGGCAGCGCCACCCCGACGCCCGGCCTGCGGCCGTTCCCGGCCCCCCGCCGGACCCTGCCCGGCGCCACGATCCACTATCGCGGCAACGAGACGTTCGCGCAGGCCCTGGCCCGGTCGGACAGGGCGTACGGGCCGTTGCGCATGGTCCGGGTCTTCCATCCCGGCCTGCCGCCGGCGTGGCGGGGCAGCCCATCGGACGTCGCCGACCGCACGGTCGTGGTGTCCTTCAAGGCGCCGCCGGCCCAGATCGCGGCCGGCCGGCACGACGCGCGGCTGGCGAAGTGGTTCGCGGGGATGCCGCGCAACAGCGACATCTACTGGACCTACTTCCACGAGCCCGAGGACGATGTGGAGTCCGGCAAGTACACCACCGCGCAGTTCCGGGCGGCGTGGCGGCGGCTGGCCGGGCTGGCCGACCGGGCCGGCAACCCGCGCCTGCGGGCGACGCTGGTGCTGATGTGCTGGACGCTCGACCCGGGCTCGCGCCGCAGCTTCACCGACTACTACCCCGGCTCCGACGTGATCGACGTGCTGGGCTGGGACTGCTACAACGACGGCGCCAAGGTCAATCAGTACTGGGCGCCCGAGCGGGTCTTCCGCCGGATGATCAGTAAGTCCCGTGCGCTGGGCAAGCCATGGGGGGTGGCGGAGACCGGCAGCCTCCTGGTCGCGGGCGACAGCGGGGCGCGCCGGGCCGCCTGGATCCGGGCCGCGGCGACGTACCTGAACGGCCAGAAGCCGCTCTGGGTGGCGTACTACGACTACCGGATCTCCAAGGGGGACTACCGGCTCACCGACGCACCCAGCCAGCAGGCGTGGCAGGCGTTCTGCGCGGCCGCCGCCTGACCGGGCGGCCACCGCCTGACCGGCGGCCGAAGAGCCAGGGGCTCAGATGCCGCGGCCGCGCTGGTGCAGCGTGCGCAGCACGCGGTCGGGGTGCACCGCCCGGCTGGCCACCGCGAGCGCCAGGTAGGCGCGGGGCTCGCGGGGGTTGCGGGCCAGCGTGTGCCGGGCCCAGCGCACCGCGTCCCGCCGGTTGCCCATCGCCGCCTGGGCGAACGCGATCTGCCCGGCGACCCGTGCCTCGCCGTGCGGCACCGTGGCGAACTCCGGATACCGGCGCAGCAGCCACTGCAGCGCGGTGGAGATCGTCTCCCAGCGCTGCGCGAAGTAGGAGCGCTTGTGCCAGCGCACCAGCACGTACGGCGGCGGGACGTTGACCAGCGGCGCCCGCCGCGCCGCGCGCAGCAGGAACTCGTAGTCCTCCCCGTAGCTGCCCGGGATCTCCTCGTCGACCAGCCCGATGCCGTCCACCAGGGCGTCGCGGCGGATCAGGAACGTGGACGGGTGCAGCTCGGTCAGGCGGTCCCGCAGCAGGTCGCCGAGCCGCACGCGGCTGGCGCTCAGCTCACGGTCCACCGTGCGGTCGTCGTAGCTGACCCGGATGCCGCAGGTGGCGAACTCGGCCCCCGGCTCGTCGACCAGGGCCCACACCTGGGCCGCGAGCTTGCCCGGCAGCCACTCGTCGTCGTCGTCGCAGAACGCGACCAGGTCCTCGGTGGCGGCCAGGATGCCGGTGTTGCGGGCGCCGGCCAGCCCGGCCGCGCGGGCGTTGGGAATGACCCGGACCCGGCGGCGGCCGCCACCGGGTGCCGTGCCGTCGCGCTCCAGGGCGGCGTCGGGGGTCGACTGGTCGAAGACGACCACGACCTCGACGGCGCCCGGATACTCCTGCCCCAGGATCGCGTCGAGGGCGGCCCGCAGCAGCGCGGGACGGTCGCGGGTGGGCACGACCACGGTCACGCCGGGGTACGTCGTCATGAGCTTTCCGTCGTCATGAGCTTTCCACCGTCTCGGACTGGCTCGCGCGGAGGTAGCCGTAGTGCAGGCGCAGCGGCCAGGTCGTGACGCCGACCACGGCCCGGCTGCGGCGCGGCAGCGCGGTGCGCCAGGCGTCGTCGCGCCGGACGCGCAGCGGCCCGCTGGCGAACCGCAGGGGGTTGCCGGCGATGCTGTGGATCGGGCGGGGGGCGGGCGGCGGGTCGTCCAGCACCCGCAGCGCCTCGTCGGTGTCGGGCAGGCCGGCGAGGCGGCGCACCCGGCGCACGGTGCCGCGCGGGTCGGCCGTGAAGTCCTCGTACCGCAGCAACTGCACCGGCACCCGACCGGCCAGCAGGTGGAACGCCGCGTTCTGCACCGTCCACAGCGCACTCACGACGAGGGGGGAGAACGTCGGCATGTACGCCTCGGAGTCCACCACCTCCGGCCGGCGGACCTGCTTGGCCCAGCTGTACGCCACGGCCCGGCTGTCCCGCACCAGGTGCAGCACCCGCAGGTCCAGCTCCTCCGCCCAGCGCAGGGCGAACGCCAGCGACGCGTGCTTGCTCGAATCCACCACGAGGTGCGCCCCGGACACCGCCGCCGCGGCGGCGTACACGCGGACGTAGAGCTCGGCGTACCGGCGGGCGTCCGCCAGCGCGGGGCCGGCCAACCGCGCCCGGGCCAACCGGGGGATGTGCCGGGTGCGGTCGACGCGCGCCTTGAGCGCCAGCACGTCGGCCTGGTCGACGGCGGCCCAGCCGCCGAAGGCGTGCTCCCCGACGCTGGTCCAGAAGGGGCACGCGCGGAACCGTTCGCCGCAGCCGCAGCGCTCGTCCGCGCCGAGGCCGCGCTCCCACAGGTGCACCACCTCGCCGACCGCGCAGACGTCCGGCGACTGGGCGAGGATCAGCTCCAGCAGGGTGGAACCGCTGCGGCCCAGCCCGCCGACGAAGAGCACCCGGCCCGTCACGACGGGCCGCCGACGACCGGGCTCACGACGACCGCCGGCCGCGGGCCATCCGACTCGTCCGACTCGCCCGGCGGGCCACCAGGTCCTCGACGATGCGCCCCACCCGGGCCACGGCCGCCAACCGGGCGTCCTCGCCGCCGGCCCCGGCCGCCAGCGCGTACGCGGCGGGGTCGGCCAGTCCGTCCGCGAGGGCGGCGTGCAGTGCCTCCTCGGTCTCACACAGGCGGACCATGCCGGCGGCGGCGAGGCGGCGGCTGAACAGCTGCTGGTGGTTGTCCACGTGTTCCCGGAACGCCGGGTCGCGCGGGACGACGATGGGCAGGTGCCCGGTGCGCCGGGCCTCGGTGATCGTGGCCGGCCCGCCGTGGGTCACCACCAGCGTGGCGGCGGCCATCGCGCGCTGGAGCTCCTCGTGGCCGAGGAACGCGGTGGCCCCGGGGACCGCCGGGGGGCGGCTCGTCCCGTGCTGGACGATCAGCGACGGCCCCGCCGCCGGGTCGGGTCGGGCGGCGTACCACCGCTCCAGGTACCCGATCAACCTGTCGAACGCGTGCACGTCGGTGCCGACCACCACGAGCACGCTGGTGTTGCCGGCGGGCTGGGCGGCGCGCTGCTGCGGGACGCGCCCGGTCACAGCAGCGTGCCGACGACGGTGGCGTGGGGGTAGAGCCGGCGCTGCTCCTCCCACTGCACGAGCATCGCCGAGACGAACGGCCGGCACAGCCGGGCCGTGAGGGTGGGGGTGTCGATGCGGTCGTACACCTCGATGTAGACCGTGGGGATGCCGCGGAGCCGGGCCAGCGCGACGAACGGCAGCGCGACGCCGGCACCCGTGGTGATGACCGCGTCGATCTTCCGCCGCCGCAGGACGCGGGCAGCCAGGGCCGCGTTGCGCAGCAGGTTCTTCGCGTTGCGGGTGGTCGGGTGGTACGCCCAGGTGACGTCCTCCCCGTCGAGCAGCGAGCGGGCGTCGGGCGTGTCGAAGGTCACCCACGACCGCCTGCCCGTCTCGTACCACGGCGCCAGCGCCAGCAGTTGGGCCAGGTGGCCCCCACTGGACCCGACGAGCAGCACCTCACCGGTGGCCGGACTCGACCCGCTCCCCACGTTGCCTCCCCTTTTCGCGTGCCCACACACGCTGCGCCGACGACCCGGTGTTAACGGTTCAAGGCGCCGTAACAACCTAGCGGTGGCCCCGGCGCGAACAGAAGGCCACGGGTGTCCCGGGTCCCCGTCCGTCAGACATCTGACAGCGCGGGCGGCGTGTCAGAAGTTGTAACACGGCTGCGTAGACTGCGTCGGGTGGCGACAGACGCACCCTCCGCAGCGCCCCCGGACACAGTGGACGGGCCGGCGGAGCGACAGCCGGCCGGCGCGCCGGTGACCGTGTTGTACGTGGCGGGCATGCCGCGCAGCGGTTCGACCCTGCTGGACCTGATGCTCGGTCAGTTCGTCGGCCACTGCGGTGTGGGCGAATTGTTCTACCTGTGGCGATTCGGAATGGAACGCGGCGACCCATGCATCTGCGGGGAGCGCGCCGAGCAGTGCCCGTTCTGGGCAAAGGTGGGCGAACAGGCCTTCGGCAGCTGGTCCGCCCCGGAGGTGGCCGAGCTGCGCGGCCTCCAGCGCCGGGTCGACATGGGCCCCCGCCTGCCCCTGATGGTGGCCTCCCGGCTGCTGCCGACGTTCCACCGCGACCTGACCCGCTACCGGCACCTGCTGAGCCGGCTCTACCGGGCGGTGGCCGACGTCGCGGGCGCGGACGTCGTGGTGGACGCCAGTCGCCGACCCTCGCTGGCGTACGCCCTGGCCGGCGCCCCCGGCATCGCGGTGCGGCTCGTGCACGTGCTGCGCGACCCGCGCGGGGTGGCGTACTCACTGAGCCAGCCGGGACCCCCGCGCGCGGGCCGGGCCGGCCGCGGCCAGCGGCGCTCGGCCCAGTTCACCGCGCGGCAATGGATCACGATCAACACGATGGTGGCCGCGCTGGCGCGGCTGGGCACGCCGCGGGTGACGCTGCGGTACGAGGACCTGGTCCGGGAACCCCGGACGGAGCTGCGCCGGGTGGCGGAGCTGACGGCGGACGTCACGGGCCGCACCGAGCCGCTGGAGTTCGTCCAGGGGCAGGAGCTCACCCCGGTGGTCGCCGCGCACGCCGCCAAGCGGGGCCAGGCCCACGCCCACGACGGGCCCATCGCGCTGGCGCTGGACGAGAAATGGCGGCAGGAGTATTCGCCGGCCCGGCAGCGCGTGGTGGCGGCGATCACCTGGCCACTGCGGCGGGCGTACGGGTACCGCTGAGGGTGGCTACCCCGCGCGGGGACGGCCGTCCGGGTGGGTTCTCGGCGCCCCCGGCAGGCCCGGAACGCTGTTCGGCTTGACCGGCACCGCCTGCGCGTACCAATCTCATCCCCGGTGGTGTGGGCGGCCAACGCCGGACGTGAATGCGCAAGACAGCCCGGTTATCATCATTGAAATTTCCGGCGAACGGAGACCGTGGTCAGGCTGTCGTCCGAGGTGGACACTGGGGTCAAATCGACGACAATCACCTACCGGGCGGCGTTCACTGCAACGATCGTGATACCGGTGCTGATCGGTCGAAAGGGAGCGCGATCTCATGCCCTCGTCTCACCTCCCCGATCTGGTCGACGCCGACGCCCCGACGCTGGCCGGCTACCTGAACTGGGTGCGCCGGCGCTGGTGGATCCTCGCCCTGGCCGCGTTCCTCGGCGCCGCCGCCGGTCTGCTGCTGACGACCGTGCAGACCCGGGCCTACACCTCGGACACCCGGCTGGTGCTCCGGCCGGTGGGCGCCAACGCAAAACCGACCGATAAGGTCAATTTGGACACTGAGGCGCAGGTGGTGCGTTCGCTGGTCGTGGCCGAGCGGGCCCGCAAGCTGATGGGCAGCGCCGTCCCGCCGGACGAGCTGGTGGAGGCCGTGACGGTCACCGTCCCGCCGAACAGCCAGGTGCTCCAGGTGGCGTTCGAGGGCGGCACGCCGGAGCTGGCCCGGTCCGGTTCGCACTCGTTCGCCCAGGCGTACCTGGACCTGCGCCTGGCCACCGCCACGCGCGCCCTGGAGAACGAGACGACCGGCCTGCGCCAGCAGATCGCCGAGGTGAGCAAGCAGCTGGGCACCGTGGCCGGCCGGCTCGCCGCCGCCCCCGAGAACTCGGTGGAGCGCGAGCGGGCTGAGGCCGACCGCAACGTGCTGACCAACCAGCTCGCCGCGCTGAACACCCGGCTCAGCCCGCTGCTGGCCGCCCCGATGGACCCGGGCGAGATCATCTCCGACGCCCGGCTGCCCACCGAGCCGAGCTCACCCAACCGCACGCTCAACCTGGCCACCGGCCTCGGCGCGGGCATCCTCTTCGGGATCGTCCTCGCGCTGGCCCTGGACCGGCTGGACACCCGGGTCCGCCGGGGGCGGGACATCACCGACCGGCTGGGCCTGCCGATGCTGCTGGAGCTGCCGGAACGCTCCCCCGCGCTGGCGATCCTGCCGCCCGGCGACCGCGTCTCGCGCGAGCTGGGCAGGCTGCGCAACGTGCTGCTCTCCACCGTCGGGGAGCCGGCCGCCCGCGGCACCGGGCGGCAGCTCCTGCTCACCGACACCTCCGCCGGGCTGGCCGCCGGGTTCATCGTGGGCAACCTGGCCGCCGCGTACGCCCGCACGGGGGCGCAGGTCGCCGTGGTGACCACCCGGGCGGACTCGCCGCTGACCGCGATGCTCGGGGACGCGCCGGGCCGGTACAGCCTCGCCGACGTGCTGCGGCGCGACGTCAGCGTGCTGAAGGCGCTGACCCCGATGCCACACCTGACCCAGATGCGGGTGCTGCTGCCCGGGTCGATCGAGCCGGACGTGGAGCTGCCGGTCGCCCCGCTGCTCGACATCCTCTCCGAGCTGGCCGCCCGCTTCGACCACGTGCTGATCGAGACCGCGTCGCCGACGGTGGCCGTCGAGGCGCAGGCCCTGGCCAGCCACGTGGACGCGGTGATCGTGGTGGCCGAGCGGGGCCGCACCCGCAGTGGGGAGATCGCCGCCGCGCTGCACCAGTTCGAGCAGGTCGACGCCGCCGTGCTCGGCGCCGTCCTCGCCCCGCGGATGCAGCCCGCCCCGGCCACCACCCGCAGGCAGACGCCGGCGCCCCGCCCGACGCTCGCGTCGGCCGTCGGCGGCGCGGCGGTGCCCACCCCGCCGGCGGTCAAGGACCGCAAGGCGATGCTGGTGCTGCCGCAGCCCACCGACTCCACCGTGGTGCTCCCGCGGGTCAAGGACGGCGGCCGGGACGACGGCGCGCCGGCCACCGGCAACGGGATGCCGACGACGTACAAGTCGGGCGAGCTGAACGGGGACGCCAAGCGCCGGCCCGTGGCCCTCGACCACATCGAGGACGCGGGGTGAGCCGGCGGTCGCACGGGCAGTCACCGGCCGGGGGCGGATCGTGAGGCACGGCGCCACCGTCCGGGCCGCCCTCGGCGCCGCGGTGCTGGCGGCCCTCACCGGCCTCACCGCCGGCTGCAGCGAGCCGCCGCCGCCGGCGGCGACCGACGTGATCGACCCGGGGTCACCCGCGCCGCGGCCGACGCCCACGCCGAGCCAGCCGCCGGCGCCGCTGTCGGGCGCACCCGTCGCGAGCGAGGCGGTCGTCGCCCGCGCGGCCGTTGCGGTGCCGATCCGGGTCACCGCCGACACGACGCCGGCCGGGCTCGCCGCCGCGGACCTGATCTACCAGGAGTACGCGGAGTCGGACTCGCTGCACCTGACCGCGGTCTTCCACTCCCGCGACGCCGGGAAGGTCGGCCCGGTGGCGGAAATCCGCCCGGTGGACGTCCGCACGCTGGCGGTGCTGCGGCCGGTGGTCGGCTACGCGGGCGGCCCGAAGAACTTCCTGGCCCAGCTGACCGACTCCGGCCTGCGGGGCGCGACCCCCGGCCAGCGGCGGTCGGCCTTCCCGGCGGGCCACGCCTCGACGGCGGCGCTGCGCGCCCTCGCTCCCGCCGGCGGCGTCGGCCCGCCGGCGATCTTCGACTACGCCACCCCCGGCACGCCGCTGGCCAGCCAGGGCACCGCGCCGGCCAGCCAGCTGACCGTCGCGGCCCCGGGCCGGCCGGCCCAGGTCTGGCGGTACGACGCCGCCACGTCGACCTGGCGCGGCCGGGTCGGAAAGAGCACCGTGGCGGCCGCATCCGTGATCGTGCTCACCATGGAGTACCGCACCCTCACGGTCCGCAAGCCGGCCCGGCGGGAGATGCCCGGCGCCAAGGTGTTCGGCGGCGGCGCGGCCACCGTGGTCTCCGGGCCGGTCGGCGCGAAGGCCAACTGGCGCAAGCCCGGCCAGGAGGCCGTCTGCCACGTCACCGACCTCGCCGGGGACCAGGTCCACCCGCTGCCCGGCACGACCTGGGTCGTCTACGCCCCGAGCAAGGCCAAGGTGACGGTGACGTGACGGGTCGCCGAAGGGGGCGGCGGTGACGGCCGTCGCGGGCCGGGTGACCGGGCGCCGGCCGGGCGGCGTCGCGCCGCCGCCGGCGGCCGGGCGGCCGCCCGCACCGGCCTCCCGGCAACCGGCGGGCTGGTCGCTGACCCTGCCCAAGGGCTGGCCGCTGACCGCGCTCTTCGTGCTCTACCCGCTGTGGTGGGCGATGGGGCTGCCGACGTTCATCTTCACCATCATGGCCGTCCCGATGGCGGTGCAGCTCTACCGCCGGGGCGACATCCGGGTGCCGCCCGGGTTCGGCATCTGGCTGGTGCTGCTCGGGTGGGTGGTGCTCTCCGGCATGACACTGGGGCTGACCGCGCCCGACACGCTGCCCCCCGGCGGCTTCGGCCGGTACATCGGCTGGACGGTCCGGCTCGCCGACTACGTCTCGCTCACCGTGCTCATGCTGTACGTGCTGAACCTCTCCGAACGCGAGTACTCCCGCCGCCGGGTCGTCCGGCTCTTCGGCGTCATGGCCCTGGTCACCGTGATCGGCGGCTACGCCGGCGCCCTGCTGCCGAATGTCAGCTTCGTGGCCCCGCTGCGCTTCCTGCTGCCCGGCGCCATCGCCAGCGACCCGTACGTGGCGCAGCTCATGCACGTCGAGCTCGCCCAGGTGCAGGAGGTGCTCGCCGGGGAGACCGCATCGGCCCGGCCGTCCGCCCCGTTCGAGTACACGAACACCTGGGGCGAGAACATGGCCATCCTGCTGATCTGGCTGGTGGTCGGCTGGATCGTGCTCGGCGGGGGCCTGCGCCGGCTGGCCGGTTACGCCCTGGTGCTCGCCGCCGTGTTCCCGGTGGTCTACTCGCTGAACCGCGGGCTGTGGATCGGCCTGGCCGGCGGAGCCGGCTACGTCGCGATCCGGATGGCCCTGCGCGGCCGGGTCGCGGTGCTCGCCGGGCTCGCCCTCGGGATGGGCCTGATCGGGGTCCTCATCATCGCGTCGCCGCTGGGCAAGACCCTGACCGAACGGTTGGCCAACGGGCACAGCGACGAGATCCGCGCCACCCTCAACGCCGGCGCGGTGAACGCCGCCAACGCGTCCCCGATCGTCGGCTACGGCGCCAACCGGGCGCTGCTCGGCAGCAACCGGTCGATCGCCATCGGCAAGACGCAGGAGTGCCCCCAGTGCGGCAACCGGGAGATCGGCAGTGACGGACAGTTCTGGCACATGCTCGTCGCCCAGGGCTACGTCGGCGTGCTCTGCTACAACGCGTTCTTCCTCTGGTGCCTGTGGCGCTTCCGGCACGACCATACGCCGATCGGCATCGCGGGCAGCCTGGTGCTGATCCTGCTGTTGTTCTTCCAGTTCCTCTACGGCGCCCTGAACACCACGCTGGCGTTCGGGCTGATCAGCGTGGCGGTGCTGGCGCGCAACGACGCCGCCCGGCGGGCCGCCCGCGCGGCCGCGCTGCT
>DASQDS010000598.1:0-7138 GCA_035634075.1 Pilimelia sp.
GACCCCCTCGGCCCCGTCGTGGACGCCCTGCGGGCGGGCATCGGTGGCACCGCCCCCGAGGCCCGCCGGATGCCCGCACCGTCCGCCGCCGCCCTGCTGCTCGAGGCCGTCGCCCTCGGCACGCTCAACCGCCCCGGCCGCCGGCGGTCCGGCTGGCCGCAGGCGTACGCCGCCGCCGCGGGCGCGATGGCTCTGGTGACCCTCGTCGCGTACGTGTTCGAACGGGCCGCGCTGCTCCCGCTCGCCCCGCTGACCGCCATGTCCCCGCTCGCCGCCGCAGGGCTGCTGCTGCTGTCGATCGGCATCCTGCTCGCCCGACCCGACCAGGGCCTGCTGCAGCCGTTCGGCAGCCGCGGGCCGGGCGGCACGCTGGCCCGCCGGCTGGCGCCAACGCTGGTCCTGCTGCCCTTCGGCGTCGCCCTGCTCAGCGCCGCGGTCATCCGGGTGGGCCTGGGCCAGCCGGGCGTCGCCCTGTCGCTGAGCACCGCGCTGTTCGTGCTGCTGCTGATGGTCGTGCTCGGCGGGACGGTGCGGGCGCTCGACGACGCCGATACCCGGCGCCAGGCTGTGGTGGACGAGCTGGCCGGCGAGCGGGACTTCGTCGCCACGCTCCTGCAGTCGCTGAGCGACGCCGTCGTGGTCTACGACCACGAGCTGCGCGTGATCGATGTCAACCCGCGCTGCCTGCGCCTGTTCGCCCGGACGCGGGAAGAGCTCATCGGCGTGCGGCCGCCGTATCCGTGGGAGCGCGGGCCGGAGTCGTCCCCGGCGCTCGCCGCGGACGGCGACGACACGGGCGATCGGTACGTGTACCGGCCGGACGGGAGCCACGTCCCCGTGCTGGCCGCCCTGTCGCCGGTGGTGGACGCGACCGGCCGGCCGCGCGCTTTCGTCAGCACGTACGTGGACATCACCGAGCGCAAGCGGGCCGAGGACGCCCTGGCGGAGCGCGCCGCCGCCCTGGAACAGGCCAACGAGCGGCTACTCGGCAGCAACCGGCAGCTCGAGGAGGCGGCCGAGTTCAAGCGCGACCTCATGTCCATGGTGTCCCACGAGGTGTCTCAGCCCCTCAGCTCCGTCGCCAGCCTGTCGGAGCTCCTCGCCACGGACTGGGCGGACCTGCCCGACGACACCCGCCTGGAGCTGGCCGAAAAGATCGACAAGAACACCCGTCGCCTCACCGGCATGATCAACGACATGCTGCTGCTCTTCCGGCTGGACGCCGGAGCGGTGAGCGCGCGCCGCGCGTCGGTACCGGTGGGCGAGGTGGTCGACACGGTCACCGACTCCCTGCCCGCGACCGCCGGCATCGTCACGTCCGTCGACCCGGACCTGTGCGCCCTCGTCGACCGGGCGCATCTGTGGCAGGTCCTGAGCAACCTGGTGGCCAACGCGGTGAAGTACGGCGCGCCACCTGTCGAGATCACCACGGATCCGCGCCCGGACGGTGTCGTCGTCATAAGCGTGCGCGACCACGGCCCCGGCATCGCCGCGGAGCACCTGCCGAACCTGTTCGACAGGATCGGCCGGCGCGGCGCGGACGGCGCCAAGACGGCCCGCGGCAGCGGGCTCGGCCTGTTCATCGTCCGGCACCTGGTCGAGGTGAACGGCGGCACGGTCCGGTACGAGCACGCCGAGCCCAACGGCGCCCGGCTGGCCATCGAGCTGCCCAGGGCCGCCCAGCCGGTCGCCGACAAGCTGCCGTCGATGCAGCAGTGAGGCGGCTACGCGGGTACGCGGTGGCCGGCTGAGGAGGCTCAGCGGGGCGCCACGGCCTCCGCCACCACCAGGCCGGAGAGCACCCGGGCCACGTACCGCCAGTGGCCGAGCTGCGCCACGTCCCGCGCGTCGCTGGCGGCGAGCAGCGGCACGCCCGCCGCGGTGAACAGCTGCGCGAGCCGCACCGACGGCGTCCGCCAGGACTCGCTGACCTCCACGGCGGCGCCGGTCACCCGGCACGCGTCGATCAGGCCGCTGAAAGCGGAGTCGTCCAGCTGGCTCTCGTCGATGCCGACCTGCCACAGCAGGTTGAGCGGCCGCGCGACCTGCGTCGGGGCGTACCGACTGGCCCGCTCGACTGCCTTGGCGGTCGCCGTGACGGCCAGCTCGACCACGTCGGCGTGGCTGAGCGCCCCGGTGCGGAGCAGCTCCTGCACGCGGCGGGCGTCGGCCGGCCCAGCGGCCAGCGGCAGGCGGGAGGCGGCGATCGAGATGGCGTCCAGCCCGCCCAGGTCCGCCGGGAACGCCATCCAACCGTCCGGGCGGGTGACCTCGACCTCGACGGCCATCCGCAGGTCGATCTCCGTGCGCTGCTGCGCCCGGAGGATGGACTTCTGGTAGACCGGCAGCCAGGCCGTCGAGGGGGTGACGATGTCGGCGAAGGTGACCCCGGTCAGCCCCGCACGCTCGGCGGCGGTGACGACCGCGCCGACGCTGTCGCGGCCCACCGCGAAGCCGGTGTGCACGTGCGCGTCGGCCGAGACGTCGATCAACGGCCCCCCGCCACGGCGGTCCGCCGCCACGCCGGCCGGCCCCGCGTCACCCGCGGCCGTGCCGAAGTCGAAGTCACGCTCTGCACTCACGGCTACTCCTCAGCCTGGCTCCCGGCGCGTCGCCCCGGAAGTTCTCCGATCCATCGGTTCCCAGCATGCGCGAGGGCCGGGACGCCAGGGGGTGTCGCCGGGGTGCAGGAGCGGTGCGGTGCGTACGGGTGTGCGGCGGCGACGGAGAGTGACCGCACCGGGCGTTGCTACTCGGCGGCCGCCGGCCGCCGGTACCGGTACCCGAAGCCCCGCACGGACTCTACCGGCGAGGCGTCCGGGTCGGTCCAGCCGAGTTTGCGGCGCAACCGGAGCACGGCGAACTTGACCCGTTCCTGCCCGATGCCGGTCGGGTCGTCCCAGGCCTGGGTCAGCAGCTGGTTCGGGCTCAGCACGGCACCCGCGTGCCGGACCAGGGTGTTCAGCAGCCGGAACTCCGTTGGCGTCAGGCGCACCTCCTGCCCCACCACGAACACGCGCCGGCTCGTCGGGTCCAGGTGCAGCACGCCGTCGTCGTACACCTGGCTCGCCCACGAGGCCGCGCTGGTCGAACGCCGCAGCAGCGCCTCGACCCGGGCCAGCAGCTCGGCGTTGGCGAACGGCTTGGTGAGGTAGTCGTCGGCACCGCTGCGCAGCCCGCGCACCTTGTCGGTCTCCTGCCCGTGGGCGGTCAGCACGAGGACCGGCACGTCGCTGATGTCGCGGAGCCGCTCCAGGACCTGCCAGCCGTCCATCTCCGGCAGGCCCACGTCCAGGATCACCAGGTCCGGATGCTCGGAGTACGCCTCGCGCAGGCCCGCCCGACCGTCCCGGGCGTGCCGCACCTCATAACCGGCGCGGGTGAACAGCAGTTTCAGCGCCAGCGAGATGTCTGGATCGTCCTCGACGACCAACAAACGGCTCACGCGATCCCCTCGCTCCGCTCGGCGATGCGTTCGCGAGGCACTGAACCCATGGCTCGCTCGCTACGCTCACTCACGCGATCCCCTCGCTCCGCTCGGCGGCGCCGTCACCCTTCACGATGCTCGCGCCCATGACCCGTGCCTCCAGACCCGCCGGCAGGCGCTACGTGCCGCACAGATCACACTATAAAACACAATTAGGAGCTATCCGTCGTTGCTGCCTATAACGCTTCGTCCGCTGTACGCTTCGGACGGGGAGAACAGGTGCGGGTCCGGGAGGGACAGATGGCGCGGCGCCCGACAGCGACGGGTGGCGCCAGGCCGCCGGTCGCCGGGGCCGGCCGGCAGCTCGTCGCCGGGCAGACCGACGCCATCGCCGCCGCCGACCTCGCGCTGGTCGTGCTCGACGCCGACGGCCGCGTGCTGCGCTTCAGCGACGAGGCGACGGACATCCTCGGCTACACCGACGCTGAGGCGCGGGGGGTGCCGCTCGAGGATTTGATCATCCCGGAGTCGCTGCGGGACGCCGGCAAGCCGAGTCCGCTGCGGTACCGCGCCGCGGGCACCGGTTCCCTGCTGGGGCGCACGTACGAGATGCCGGCCCGGCACAAGGACGGCACCGCGCTGCGCATCGCGCTCACGGTGTCGCACGTCCAGACGGACGGCCGGGATCTTATTGTCGGCGCCCTGCGCACCACCGCGGGCGAGGTCACCGCGCCGGCCGAGATGGGCCTGTCGGCCAGCTTCTACCGCGCGATCGTCGAGCGGGCACCGGTCATCATCGCGCTGGTCACCGCCGACGGCCTGCGCACGTGGATGTCCCCGACCGGTCGCCGCGTGCTCGGGCAGGCCGCCGGGACCACGCTGGGCGAGGCGCTGCACCAACTCGTCCACCCCGACGACCGGGCCGCGGCGCTGACCGCGTTGCGGGACCGCACGGGCCTCAGCGAGCCGGTGGAGGTCCGGCTGCGCGGCGTCGACGGGTCGTGGCACGCGGTGTCGTGGCGGGCGGCCGACCTCACCGACCAGCCCGCAGTGGCCGGCACGGTCTATTACGGCACCGACATCACCCGCGCCCGGGCGGCGGAGCGGCGGGAGGAGGTGGAGGCCGCCCGGCTGCTCGCCCTGCTGAACAACCTCGCCGTCGGGGTGCTGGTCGAGGACGACCAGCGCCGGTTCCTGCTGGGCAACCCCACACTGGTCGAGATGTTCCGGCTGGCAGCGGACCCGGCCGACCTGGCCGGCGCGGCCCTCGCGGGCCCGCCACCGCCGGGCGCCGCGGCCGCCGGCTGGCACGCGCTGGGCAACGCCCTCGACCGGGCAGCCGACGAGGGCGGCCAGGAGATCCCACTGCCCGGCGGGCGGGTCGTGGAGCTCACCCGGACCCCCATTACCGTCGACGGCGGCCAGCTCGGCGAGCTGTGGGTGGCGCACGACGTCTCGGCTGCGGCCGACGCCCGCAGGTCGCTGCAGGAGCACAATGACCGGTTAGCCGCCCTTTGGGCCTTGAAGACCGAATTCATCTCCATCGTGTCGCACGAGCTGCGGACGCCGCTGACGTCGATCTCGTCGTTCACCGAAATGCTCGGCGGGCCCGGCGAGCTGTCCTCCCCCGACGCGCCCGCCGCCGTGGCCGCCATCGCCCGCAACACGGACCGGATGCTGGTCCTCGTCCAGGACCTGAAGTTGCTCTCCCAACTGGAGACCGGTGACCAGGCGGTCGCGACCGGCAACGTCGACGTGGCCGACCTCGGCCGGGAGGTCGGCACGGCGATCGAGACGGGCGGCCGGGTCATCACCGTGCGCGCGGAGGTGGAGTCGGGTCCCCTGCTGCGCGGGGATGAGCAGCTCTTGCGCCAACTCGTCCACACGGTCGTCGGGACCGTAGCGGCGTGCGCGGCGGGCGAGGAGCTGACCCTGCGGATGGCCGCCGACGACACCTGTTGGGTCGTCCAGGCCACCGCGCCGAGCGCAGAGTTCATCACCGACGAACAGCTCCTGGCGATCCCCCTGCCCGTCCTGGACGATGCCTCCCGACAGCGCAGCGCCGCCCTGTCGGTCCTGCTGGCCCGGGCCATCGCGCAGAGCCACGGCGGCCAGCTCGTGGCGGACGTCCAACCGGCCGCCACCGCGACGCTCACGGTGCGTCTGCCGCTGCGCGCCGCCGAGGAGGGAACACGGGCCGCCGGGGACGGAACCCAGGCCGCTCCCAAGTCGCTCCCCTGAGGCACCGACAGCTGGCCGCCGGCTGCCGATCGTCAAGGCATGCCCGCACCGCTTTCCCCCACCCGCGAGCCTGCCCCGCAGGTACGCCTCGCCACCCTCGACAGTCACGAGGTGGCCCGGCTCGGCATGGCCTACCTCGCCCACCGCAGCGCCGGCGTGGCGCTGGTGGGTCAGGCGTCGACCGCCGCCGAAGGGCTGCTCATCATCGAGCGGACCCGACCCAACGTCGTCACCATCAGCGTCCAGCTGCCGGACCTACCGGGGATCGCGGTGGGCCAGCAGCTGCGCGCCCGCTACCCCTCCCTGGGCCTGGTGCTGATCGCCATGGACTCCGATGAGGACCTGCTGGCGCGGGCCGCGCACGCCGGCCTCTCCGCGATGGTGACCCGCGCGGCGCCACTGCCGACGATCGCGGCGATCGTCCGGCAGGCCGCGCTGGACCCGCTGCGGTTCCGGGCCCCCGGCGCCGCCCTGCTCCCGCGCGCCCGCCGCCCGGAGCTGCCGGCCCTGAGCGCCCGCGAGCGCCAGGTGCTCGCCCGGCTGCCCGAGGGCGAGACGCTGGAGACGATCGCGGAGGCGCTGGACGTCAGCCGGCGGACGGTGAAGACGTACGTGGCCCGCATCTACACCAAGCTGCACGTGCAGAACCGCGCGCAGGCGGTCGTCGTGGCCGCCCGGCACGGGCTCCTGCCCCCCGCACCGCGCGCCGACGCGCGGCCCTGACCCACGCCGCGCGGTAACGTCGGCACAGCCGGCCCGTACGCTGGGCCGGCCGTGTCGGCGCGACGAAGGGCTGGGCGATGGCGGACAGCCGGCTGCTGCATCACCTGGCGAGCTGGCTGGGCCAGTGGCCGGCCGGCGAGCCGTTGCAGGTGGTGGGGTCCGCACGCCGGGTGGAGCCCGGCTGGGACGGCGGCCTGCACCCCGCGATCGGCGTCGGCTGCGGCGACAGCACCGTGCTCTCCGTTCCGCCGCCGCGCACGGCGACCGTCCGCGATCTCGTTGCCCGGGACCCCGGCGGGCTGCTCGCGCGGCTACCCGGCGCGGTGGGCTTCGACGAGTGGACCGCCTACCGGGCCGTGTTCCGCTGGACCGTGGCGCCCGCGCCGCTGCCCGACGCGGGCGAGTGGACACCGTCCGACGACCCCACCCTGCCGGGTTGGCTGCGGGCCTTCCCCGGCGAGGTGCTGGTCGCGCGCGACCCGGCGACGGGGGCGTACTGGGCGGGCGTGGGCCTCAAACGGCACGACGGGTACGGCACCGAGCTGGCCGTGGGCACCGATCCGGCGGCGCGCGGCCGCGGGCTGGCCCGCCGCCTCGTCGCCCAGGCCGCGCGGCGCGTGCTCGACGAGGGCGCCGTCGCCACGTACCAGCACGACATCGACAACGTCGCCTCCGCCCGCGTCGCGGACGCGGCCGGCCTGCCGGACCGCGGCTGGACGTCGATCGGCCTCGCCGCGCCTATCGCCT
>DASQDS010000599.1:0-3855 GCA_035634075.1 Pilimelia sp.
AACTGAAAGGCAAGCTCGACGATTTGCTTCAATATCAGCGTGGCTCCGTTCTTGCTGTTACACGCATTGCGCGGATTTACGATCGAAATTTCATATTCATGCTGAAGCCCGACCGCTTGCGCTACTGGCTGCGCTCAACCGCACTCCGGGATAGCGACGATACGTTGGCCGATCTTCGAGCGCAGGGGTTCTGATGCTGGCCGATGATGGGGAGTTAGGCGTCCAGTCCGGTACGCTTGCGCCGGGTGTCCACCACCAATCTGCATGGCTTTTATCGCTCATCGACTTCATTGCCGATCAACTGCCGCTCTGGCGCGACCGCGGTGATCGTCGGCCAGTCATGGGTGAGACGCGGTTGACATCGCAGCTATGCGCGCACTTGAACAGCGCGGCGCACAAAGCAGCCGGTTGGGATATCCTCCAGTTCCGTCCTGAAGAACCCGACGAAACCGTGCCGGCCCGCCGCATCGATCTTGTGCCCGCGCCCCGTGGCGAGACGATCTGGATCGACGACCGTCGCTACAGCGACTTCGACCCTCTGCTCCCGATCGAATGCAAGCGTCTGCCCACACCAGCGGATGCTGGACGCGACAAACGCTGTGCATCGGCCTGCAACACTGGGCCAGTTTCAGGGGTGATCGGCGTCCAATAACCAGCCACCCCTGATCTGGCAGACTACCACCCTGGGTTCGGACGACGGGGTGGCGGACAGGGATGCTGACGGTGGAGACGATTGCACGGATACGGCGGGAGCACGCGAAGGGGAGGAGCATCCGGGCCATTGCCCGGTCGCTGAAGGTGTCGCGGGAGACGGTGACGAAATACCTGCGCTCGGGCGAGACGGCGCCGCGCTACGAGCGCCAGCACCAGCCGTTCCCGAAGCTGGCGGACTTCCAGGAGGAGCTGGAACGGCTGATCACGGAGAACGAGCGGCGGCCGGCGCGCGACCGGCTCGACTACCTGGGGATCTTCGGGCGGCTGAAGGACGCCGGGTTCCAGGGCGGGTACGACTCGGTGCGCCGCTACATCAAGCGCTTCAAGCAGCGCCAGCCACCGACGGGGCCGGTGGACGCCTACGTGCCGCTGACCTTCGCGCCCGCCGAGGCGTACCAGTTCGACTGGGCGGAGGAGTGGATCATCCTGGACGGGGTGACGACCAAGGTGCAGGTGGCCCATGCCCGTCTGTGCCACAGCCGCATGCCGTTCGTGGCGGTCTACCCGCGCCAGACCCAGGAGATGGTCTTCGACGCCCACGCCCGTGCCGCGGCCTTCTACGGCGGTCTGTGCGAGCGCGGCATCTACGACAACATGAAAACGGCGGTGGACGCCGTGTTCGTCGGCAAGGAGCGCCGCTTCAACCGCCGCTTCGCCCAGATGTGTTCGCATTACCTGGTCGAGCCGGTGGCCTGCACCCCGGCTTCGGGCTGGGAAAAGGGCCAGGTCGAGAACCAGGTCGGCACCTTGCGCCAGCGGCTGTTCACGCCGCGCCTGCGGGCCAAGACGCTGGAGGAGGTGAACGACCACCTGCACGACGCGGTGATCGTCTGGGCCCAACAGACGTCGCATCCGGAGGATAGGAGCCGGACGGTGTGGGAGGTGTTCCAGGCGGAGCGGCCGGCGCTGATCACCGTGAGCGATCCGTTCGACGGCTTCCACGAGGCCACGCTCAGCGCCTCGAAAACCTGCCTGATCCACTTTGACCGCAACCGCTACAGCGTGGCCGCGGTCGCCGCCGGCAAGCCGGTGCAAGTGCGGGCCTACGCGACACGGATCGTGGTGTGGTTCAACGGCGCGATCGTCGCCGAGCACCCGCGAGCCTTCGGGCACGGCCATACGCGGTACAATCCGCTGCACTACCTGCCGGTCCTCGCCCGCAAGCCGGGAGCGCTGCGCAACGGGGCGCCGTTCCGGGACTGGGAGTTACCGCCAGCCCTGGCGACGGTGCGGACCCGCCTGGGCCGCGGCGACGCCGCCGACCGGCAGTTCGTTGGCGTGCTCGCCGCCATCCTCACCGACGGCTTGGACGCGGTGGAGGCCGCCTGCCGCGAGGCGCTGGCGAGCGGCACGCACAGCCGGGACGTGATCCTGAACATCCTCGCCCGGCGCCACGACGTCACCCCGGCGCCGGCCATGGCGGTGCCGGCGGCGCTGACGCTGTCCATCGAGCCGGCCGCCGACTGCGGGCGCTACGACCGTTTGCGCGCGGTGCGGGAGGGCTGCCATGGAACGGCATGAGCTGATGGCGCTGATGGCCGAGCTCAGCTTGGCCGGCATGCGCGCCGCCTACGACGAGGTGATGAGCGACGGGCTGAAGCGGCAGCGCACCGTCCAACAGATCCTGGGCGAGCTGCTGGCAGCGGAGCGGGCGGAGAAGCAGGCGCGCTCGATCCGTTACCAGCTCGGCGCCGCCAAGCTGCCTTTGGCCAAGACGTTGGCCGAGTTCGACTTCACCGCCAGTCCCCTCAACGAGGGCTTGGTGCGCGATCTGCACGACGGCGGCTTTCTGCAGACCCAGCGCAACGCCGTGTTCATCGGAGGAACCGGCACCGGCAAGACGCACGTGTGCATCGCCATCACAGCCAACTGCGTACGCCGCGGCGCCCGTGCCCGGTTCTTCACCGTCATCGACCTGGTGAACCGGCTGGAGGCCGAGGCCCGGGCCGGGCAGGCGGGCAAGCTCGCCGACCAGTTGACCCGCGTTGATCTCGTGGTGCTGGACGAACTCGGCTACTTGCCGTTCTCCCAGAGTGGCGGCCAACTGCTGTTCCACGCGCTCAGCCAGTTATACTCGCGGACCTCGGTGTTGATCACCACGAACTTGAGCTTTGCTGAATGGCCGACGGTGTTCGCCGGCGACGCCAAGATGACCACTGCTCTGCTCGACCGGCTCACGCATCACTGCGACATCCTGGAAACCGGCAACGAGAGCTGGCGCTTCAAGAACCGCTCCTGAGCGTTGCCCAGGGGGGCCCACAGGCCCCTCCCACGCGCGCCGCTACGTCAGCCATGGGGGCACTCCGCGGCGCGCGCGGGACCCTCCCGTGGACTCCCTGGACAACGGGTTCTGCAACCGTAGGCGTGGCTGGAAATTCGACGCCGATGCCGGCTGGAAATTCGAAGCCGATTGACAGGCAGGCGCGTGGAAGCGCGGCTCGGCACGAGCTTCCACTGGAAAACGCCCGGCATGACGCTCAGCCGCCTGCGCAAGGACCGCATGGCCGATTACGATGGACGCCTTTGGCGTTTCGTTCCTTCGATGGCGGCGCCCCTGCCGCCGGCGGTCGCAGCCGCTGCCTAGAGATCGTTCAGCAGTTTCGTATCGCCCAGGAAGGGGATGAGCCGCGCCTTCGTCGCCTTGATCCGTCGGCGCTCGAGGTAGGCGCGTGCATGAGCCATCTCCTCGCGCGATGGCTTATAGAACGGCCGGTAGAGATAGGCTCGGACTTCATCGGCATAAGCGAAGCTGGCCATCGGTATGTCCCGCATGGCCCAGCTCCACCAGATCCCGGCATCGGCACAGGCACCGACGAACCGGAACGGCCACCCCTCCATCGCCCGGGCTGCCAGCATGAACAGGCGGTGCCGGTCGGCCGGCCCCAGTGCCTCGATCTCGCGGCTGCCCTTGGGAAACGCGGGAGGCTGCGGATCGCCGCCCCACTGCCCGGCGATGACGTCGCGGAGGCGTTGGGACCGGCGGCCGGTCGACAGGACTCTCAGCACCTGATGCAGCAGGTCGAAGTAGAGATGCGAGTATGCGAAGTGCGACCCGGCGAGCTGGGCCCATCCGCGCACCAGGAACGCATCGTGGCGACGGTGCAGGACCAGGGCGGGAAAGTCTGCCGGATCCACCGGGGC
>DASQDS010000600.1:0-5243 GCA_035634075.1 Pilimelia sp.
CGGGCGAGCGTCGTGTGGGCGCCGGCCCGGGTCGGCGGCGGGCCGGTCGACGGGTACCGCGTGGTGCGCCTACCGGCCGATGCGGACTCCCCCGTGGCGGCCGGCGGGGGCTGCGCCGGCGTGCTGGCGGAGGCGCACTGCGTCGAGTCGGACGTGCCGCACGGCGTCTGGCGGTACGCGGTGCGCGCCGTCCATGGCGTGCGGTGGCAGGGCCCGCGGGGCGGCCCGAGCGACCCGGTGACCGTGGGCGGCCCCAAAGCGCCCCAGGAAGCCGCGGCGGCGGACACAGCGACGGCAGGAACAGCGACGGCGGGTACGGCGGCAGTGGGCACGGCGGCGGGACAGCCCGGGACGGCGGACCCGGGTGCCGGAGGTCAACCTGCCAACGGGCCGACCGCGGCGCCCACCGGCGAGCACACGGGAGCGCCCAGCGCAGGAACCGACGAGCCCGGCGCCGGGGCGGGCCGGGAGAGCACCGGTGACCAGGTCGACCCGAACGGACAGACCGGCACCGCCACGCCGGTTGATCCCGCCACCACCGACAACCAGACGCCCAGCCCGGACAGTCGGGTTATAGGCAGCTGATGGTCCGGGCCGAATCGGCTCGGGCAGACTGTCGGAGCACATCGATGTGAAGGGGGTTACATCATGGCCGACGACGAGCCGACGACGAACGCCCCGGGCGAGGGCCCGGTCAAGCCCAAGCCGTGGGTTGGCCCCGGCAAGGCCGCCGACAAGCCCAAGCCGGAGGGTTCCGGCGAGGGCGCCAGCGGTTACGACGACGGCGATTCCCGCGTCTTCAAGAACAACTAGCGCCCGCGGAGCCAGGGTGCGCACCGCGGACACCCCGGCGGGGGCGCAGCCGGCAACCCGGCTGTCCCCCGCCGACTTCGGCTACACCGGCGCCGTGCAGCTGCCGGACCTGTGGGACCAGCTCACTGAGCCGCACACCGCGGTGACCTTCGCGATGATCGTGCGGGCCCGCCAGCACACCCGCGACCCCGACCTGCGGGCCGAGGCCCGGCTGGCCGAGCGCGCCCTGCGGGCGAAGTTCGTCGAGCGCGAGGGCGTCATCCAATCCGCCTCCTTCGCGGAACGGGTCATCGGCGGTTGCGCGCTGACCGAACGCACCGAGCGGGCCGGCCGGCGCGAGGTGATCGCCCGCCGTTTGCACACCGTGCTGAACAGCGCCGCGCCGGACCTGGTGGCGCTGGAGGCCAAGTGCGGCACGCTGGCGGAGAACGCGGTGACCGCGTACTGCGGCCGCCCCACCCTGCTGCGCCAGCTGCGCACGTCCACGGATTCGGTGTTCTCGGTGATGACCCGGGTGCTGCGCGCCGCCAACGAGCTGGCCGCCGACCCGCCGCCGGACCGGCCGCGCCGCGCCGAACTGCTGAAGATCGCCGCCGACGAGTACGCCCACGCGCACAAGCAGATCAACGCGGGGATCCAGCGGGAGGCGCGGTTCACGTACTTCCAGGGGACGCTGCTCGGCGCGGTGGCGACCATCGCCGTGTGCGCGCTGGTCGGCTTCGTCAGCTTCCGCTGGTGGGGCGCGACGGTGTCCACGCCGGCGTTCCTGGCGTCCACACTGTTCGGCGGGATAGGCGCCGTGACCAGCGTGTTCCAGCGGATGTCCACCGGCCGCCTGGTGCTGGACTTCACCGCCTCCCGGTGGCAGATGATCACGCTGGGCTCGGTGCGCCCGTTCGCCGGGGCGGTGTTCGGCGCCATCGTCCACTTCGGCCTCGTGGGCGGCGTGCTCGGCGCCAGCATCTCGGACGCGGAGGCGTCGGCGGTGGTGGGCTTCTCGGCGGTCACCGGGTTCGCGGCCGGCTTCAGCGAGCGGCTGGCCACCGACATGATCGAGCGGGCCGGCAAGCTGGTGGTCGGCGACGCGGCCAGCACGGCGGAGGAGGACCGGGCCGCCGAACACACCGACCGCTCGCAGCGCTAGGGCCGCCCGGTCAGTCGAGGACGGCTGTGGCTTCCACCTCGACCAGCAGGTCGGGCTCTCCCAGCGCCGCGACGCCCAGCAGGGTGATCGGCTTGACCGGGTCGACGCCCAGCTTCGCGGCCGCCCTGGCGACGCCTTCGCCGAGCAACGGCAGCTTCTCCGGGGACCAGTCGACCAGGTAGATGGTCAGCTTCGCCACATCGTCGAACGAGCCGCCGATGCCCGCCAGGGCCGTGCCGATGTTGAGGTACGCCTGCTCGACCTGGGCGGCCAGGTCCCCCTCGCCAACCGGGTTGCCGTCGGCGTCGCGGGCCACCTGCCCCGCCAGGAACACCAGCTTCGATCCGGTGGCGATCGACAACTGGCGGTACACCTCCGGCTTCGGCAGCCCGTCAGGGTTGACCAGCTCTACGGCCACAGCTCCTCCTTGGTCGGGTGACGCCATGAACTGGCCTCGGCACGAGAACGGGCCCCACTGGGAGGCCCGTTGCCGTGAGCAGCGCGTACCGCCTCCCGCTCCGGCCTCCCCGCGGGCCGGCGCGTGGACAGAGCGTGGGCAGCGGTACGCGCTAGGTAAGATTAGCTGTCGCCGGCGCCCGGTGCACGGGACATCTCGGCGGGCAGCGCCTCGGTGATCGCGAACCGCATCTCCACGCTGGCGTGCACCGTCTGCTGCTGCGGCTCCAGGTCGAAGTCGGGCCCCCCGCCGGCCTTGTCCCGCAGGGCCATGCCGGAGTACGCCAGGTGCACCGGCTGACCCCCGGACATCCCGGCGTCGGTGAGTGTGATCAGCCGGACCAGCGTGGCGCCGACCGCCTCGGCGTACTCCCGCGCCCGGACGACCGCGTCCGCGACGGCGGCCCGCCGGGCCTCCCGGTGCACGGGGCTGTCCCGGCGCAGTTCCCACGAGGGGCCGTACACGCTGGTCTGGTCCTCGTCGGCGAGCCGCAGCAGCAGCTCGCCCAGCACCGTGAAGTCGGTCACCGTGACGACCGTGGTCAGGCTGGCGGCGTACGCCGCCACGCGTTCCCCAGAGCGCCGCAGCTCAGGGCGGACCTGCACCGCGCCGGTCTCCCGCCGCTCCACCGCCGCGGCGTACCCGTCGAGGACCGCCCGGATCGCGGCGGTGCGCCCGGTCAGCCGGGACAGCGCGGCCGCCCGGTCCTTGTCGCGCGCCGCCACCGTGACCGTGAACCGCGCCAGCTCGGGCGGCATCTCCAGCGCGGCCTCGCCGCGTACGGCGATCGTCGGGGTGTCAACCATGCGCCCGACGCTAGCCGACGCGGCCCGCGGCCTCAGCCCGCCAGCCGCCGCGCCGCCGCCGCCACGCGCGCGGCGGCGGCGGTCCGCGCCACCCGGACGTGCCGCCCGCCGGCCGGCCCGTCGACGGCGCCCGGGGCGACCAGCACCCCGCGTTGGGCCAGGTCGGCGACCGTCGCCCAGCAGTCCTCGCCGCGGGTCGCCCACAGATAGAGGCCGGCCTCGGAGTGCTCGACGGTGAAGCCGGCGCCGGTCAGCGCCGCCCGCAGGGTTGCGCGGCGGGCGCCGTAGCGTTCCCGCTGCACCGCCACGTGGGCCTCGTCGCCCAGCGCGGCGGCCATCGCCGCCTGCACCGGCGCCGGCGGCAGCATGCCGGCGTGCTTGCGCACGGCGAGCAGCTCCCCCACCAGCGCGGGGTCGCCGGCCACGAAGCCGGCGCGGTAGCCGGCCAGGTTGGAGCGCTTCGACAGCGAGTGGACGGCCAGCACGCCCTCGTACGAGCCGCCGCACACCCCCCGGGCCAGCACGGACACCGGCTCGGCGTCCCAGCCCAGGCTGAGGTAGCACTCGTCGGACGCGACCACGGCCCCCCGCTCGCGGGCCCAGTCGACGACCTTGCGCAGGTGCTCGGCGGGCAGCACCCGGCCGGTCGGGTTCGCCGGCGAATTCACCCAGACCAGCCGCACCCGCGACGACGGGCCCAGGGCGGTGAGCGAGTCGGCGCGCGCCACCTCCGCGCCGGCGAGCCGCGCCCCCACCTCGTACGTCGGGTAGCAGACCGGCGGGATCGCCACGATGTCCCCCGCCCCCAGCCCCAGCAACGTGGGCAGCCAGGCGACCAGCTCCTTGGAGCCGATCGTCGGCAGCACCGCGTAGCCGGGGTCGGCGCCGCAGGCGCGGGCCACCCACCGCGTGATGGCCGCGCGCAGGGCGGGGGTGCCGGCGGTGAGCGGGTAACCGGGGGTGTCGGAGGCGCCGGCCAGCGCCGCCTGGACCACCGGAGGCACCGGGTCCACCGGCGTCCCGACCGAGAGGTCGACGATGCCGCCCGGGTGGGCGGCGGCGATCCGCTTGGCCGGTTCCAGCAGATCCCAGGGGAAATCGGGCAGCTCGGCCGACACCCGGCGGACGGCGGCGCCCGCGGAGGGGCCGCTCAGTGCTCGCCCTCGCGGGGCGGCTGGCCCGCGATGAACGGGGTGTCCTTGGCGATCTTGCCGACCTTGGAGGCGCCACCGGGGGAACCGAGGTCCTCGAAGAACTCGTAGTTCGCCGTGGTGTACTCCTTCCACTGCTCGGGCACGTCATCCTCGTAGAAGATCGCTTCCACGGGGCAGACCGGCTCGCACGCCCCGCAGTCCACGCACTCGTCGGGGTGGATGTAAAGCATCCGGTTGCCCTCGTAGATGCAGTCGACCGGGCACTCTTCGATGCAGGCCTTGTCGAGCACATCGACGCACGGCTCGGCGATGATGTACGTCACGGGTCTTCCCCTCCGCATTCCAGGCCGCGTCGACCGCGACCGGTAAGAGCCTAGTATCCCGCCGGGAGGGGAGGCGATCGTGCTCGGCAATCGGGATGTTGGGGAGAAGGTCGTGGTCCGCCGGGTGGTCGGCGTCCGCGCTGGCCGGCCCGTCTTCACCGACGTGCTGGGGCTGCTCGTCGCGGTCAGCGAGACCGATCTCACGGTGCAGACCGCGAGCCGCCGCGTCGCCGTACCGCTGGCCGAGGTGCACCGCGCCAAGCGGGTGCCGGCGCGGCGCCCGACGGGCCGGGAGATCGCCGCCCTGGAGCTGGCGTCCGACGCCGGCTGGCCCGCGCCGGTGACCGGCCGGGTCGGCGACTGGCGGCTCCGGGCCGCGCTGGGCTGGACCGGCCGCGCCAACTCCGCACTGCCGGTCGGCGACCCCGGCCTGCCGGTGCCGGCGGCGGTGGACGCGGTCGAGTCCTGGGACGCCGGCCACGGACTACCAGCGATGATCAACGTGCCGCTGCCGTACGCGTCGGCGGTGGACGCCGAGCTGGTCGG
>DASQDS010000601.1:0-15677 GCA_035634075.1 Pilimelia sp.
GGCGGGCTGTCGCCGGCCGGTCTGTTGATCGCCCTGCTGCTGGGGCTGCTCGGCTTCGCGCTGGTCATCCAGCTGCGCAACGTGTCCACGGACGCCACGCTGACCACGACCCGCCAGGAGGACCTGGTCCGGATCCTGTCCGACCTGGAGGCCCGCGAGCAGCGGTTGCGGCTGGACATCGACCAGCTGGAGGAGAGCCAGCGCCGGCTCAACTCCGGCGTCCAGGGGCGACAGGCCGCCCTGGAGGAGGCCACCCGGCGCGCCGACGCGCTCGGCATCCTGGCCGGGTCGCTGCCCGCCCGCGGCCCCGGCCTGGTGGTCCGGTTCGGCGGCTCGGTGGAGCGGATCAAGGCCCGGGCCGTGCTGGACGCCGTGCAGGAGCTGCGCGGCGCCGGCGCCGAGGCGATGCAGATCGCCGGCACCACCGGCGGACCGGTGCGGGTGGTCGCGTCGACGTACTTTCTGGACACCCGGGGCGGCATCACCGTGGACGGCCGGCTGCTCGCCGGCCCCTACACGATCACGGTGATCGGCGACCCGGAGACGATGCGGACAGCGCTGAACATCCCCGGAGGGGTGGTCGAGTCCGTCGAGGAGGACGGCGGTACGGTGACCATGGACGAGACGCCCGGGTTGACCGTGACGGCCAGGCGCGCCCCGTCCGCCCCGCAGTACGCGCGTCCGGTCTCCTGACCGGCGGGCGACGCGGGCTTCCGGCGTCTGGAGCGACACGAAGGACCGGTAGGCGTGATTCCTGAGGAACTCCGATACACGGCCGAGCACGAGTGGGTGGCGCCCGGCGACGGGCCGCTGCGGGTGGGCATCACCGACTTCGCCCAGGAGGCGCTGGGGGACATCGTCTTCGTGCAGCTTCCCGAGCCCGGCACCGCCGTGCGGGCGGGGGAGTCGCTCGGCGAGGTCGAGTCCACCAAGAGCGTCTCCGAGATCTACGCCCCCCTGACGGGCACCGTGGTGGGCCGCAACGAGCAGTTGGCGGACGCGCCGGAGCTGCTCAACACGGACCCGTACGGCGCCGGCTGGTTGGTGGAGATCGAGCCCGAGGACGGTGCGGGCGCCGACGGCCTGCTCACCGCCGCGGCGTACCGGGAGCTGACGGAAAGCTGACCATCGCGGCCGGCTGAGCCACGAGATGTCCGCGCGTCCGGTTGACCCTCTATTTGGCCGATGGCTAGGCTCGCTCAGTCGAGCGAGCGCTGTCGGTCGCGAAACGTTTACAGATTCGAAGATTGAGCAATCCGAGCACAGTTCGCGCGCCTGAATATCCGGCCGGCTCTCACGGCAGTCCGCTCCGCACACCGATGTGCGGACCGCGCCGCCGTGCCGCAGGCCGCCTCGGGTGCCGACCGACCCAACCCCGTGAGGTGGTCCGATGACGCGCCCAGACGACGAGTTCCCCCCGCTCGACGTCACGTCGACGCTGAACCTTGGTGCGCTCGACGAAGTGCTGGAGGGTCCCGACACCGACGTGGTGCCGAGCCGCATGTCCGGCTCGCTGCCGCCCGGCATGGCCCTGCTGGTGGTGCGGCGCGGTCCCAACGCCGGTGCGCGGTTCCTGCTCGACCACGACGTGACGACCAGCGGCCGGCACCCCGACAGCGACATCTTCCTCGACGACGTCACCGTGTCCCGCCGGCACGCCGAGTTCCACCGCGACGGCGGCACCTTCACCGTCCGGGACGTGGGCAGCCTCAACGGCACGTACGTCAACCGGGAGCGCGTCGAGGCGGCCACCCTGAGCAACGGCGACGAGGTCCAGATCGGCAAGTTCCGCCTCGTATTCATCGCCGGGCCGCGGCCTGAGGAGGAGGGCGGCCGGCTGTGACCTCGCCCGGGGCCGCGTCCGCGGGCCCCGGTGCGCCCGGTCCGGCGCTGATGAGCATCGGCGAGGTGCTGGCCCACCTGCGTGCCGAGTTCCCCGACGCCACCATCTCCAAGTTGCGGTTCCTCGAGGCGGAAGGCCTCGTCGAGCCTCAGCGCACCCCGGCCGGCTACCGCAAGTACTCCTGGGACGACGTGGCGCGGCTGCGCTACGTGTTGACCGCCCAGCGGGACCACTACCTGCCGCTGAAGGTGATCCGGGAGCACCTGGCCGCGATGGCCGACGGCGCACCGCCGCCGGTCGGGCACACCCGGCCGCTGGCGGCGGTGGGCAGCGCCGCGGCGCCGCCGGCCGCCGAGGCGCCGGACGGCCGGTTGTCCCGGGCGGAGCTGTTGGCCCGGTCCGGGGCCACCGAGGAGACCCTCGCGGCGCTGGAGCAGCACGGCCTCGTCGGCGCCCCGCCCGGCGGGTGGTACGACGGCGACGCGCTCGTCATCGTCGGGGTGGCGGTGGAGCTCGCGGACTACGGCATCGAGCCGCGGCACCTGCGGGCGTACCGGGTGGCGGCCGACCGCGAGGTGGGCCTGTACGCGCAGCTGGTCGCGCCGCTGGCGCGACCCCGCGAGCCGGCGGCCCGGGCACGGGCGGCGGAGGCGGTGCGCGAGCTCGTGGCGCTGTCGCAGCGGTTGCACGGCGCGCTGATCCGCGCCGGCCTGCGGGACACGCTCGGCCACTGAAACGCGGCGCGGCTCCGGCACGGAGATCCGGTGTGCGAGCCCGGCGGGTGGGCACGAAAGACTGTCCGCGGACGGCCCGCGGATGGGACCCCTGGGCGGTGCCACGTGTACCGTGCAAGGGAAGAGGCTGACGACACGGAGGCGGCGGTGCGCGAGCTGAGCGTGGTCGGGGTGCGGGTGGAGCTGCCCAGCAACCAGCCGATCGTGCTGCTCCGGGAGGTTGACGGTGACCGTTACCTCCCGATTTGGATTGGCGCGGTCGAGGCCACCGCCATCGCCTACGAGCAGCAGGGGGTGAAGCCGGCCCGGCCGCTCACCCACGACCTGCTCCGGGACATCCTGGCGGCGCTGGAGGCCCCCCTGCGCGCGGTGGAGATCACCGAGCTGAAGGAGAACGTCTTCTACGCCGACCTGCTTCTTGGCGACGGCGTGCGGGTCTCCGCCCGGCCGAGCGACTCGATCGCCCTGGCGCTGCGCGTCGGCGCGCCGATCCGCTGCGCGGAGCAGGTCCTCACGGAAGCCGGTATCGTCATCCCCGACGAGCAGGAGGACGAGGTCGAGAAGTTCCGGGAGTTCCTGGAGCAGGTCCGCCCGGAGGACTTCGCGGGCTGATCGCGGCATCCGCCGTTACCGGCTGCCCGGTCGTCCGTACGCGGCGTGTCGCGGCAAAGCGTCCACAGCAACCCGCCCGGTGCGCTATAGGCTTGGTTGGTCGAGGTCGACGCGGTCGCCGAGTTCGTCCGGGTGGTCCCAGCGCCGAGACGCCGCAGAATCGGGGAGGTTGTCGCATGCAGGAGCCGCGAGATCCGGCTCATCCCCCTGCCACGGCCGGGGCCGCAGCCTTCGACGAGGACGGGACCGTGGGCTACCGGGGTGTGACCGCCTGCCACGCCGTCGGCATCAGCTACCGCCAGCTGGACTACTGGGCGCGCACCACGCTCGTCGTGCCGAGCGTCCGGGACGCCTCCGGCTCCGGCACGCAGCGGCTCTACTCGTTCCGCGACCTCGTGGTCCTCAAGGTCGTCAAGCGGCTGCTGGACGCGGGCGTCTCGTTGCAGAACATCCGGCGGGCCATCGACACGTTGCGGTCCCGCGGGGTGGAGGACCTGGCCGGCATCACGCTCATCTCGGACGGCACGACGGTGTACGAGTGCCGCTCGCCGGAGGAGGTCGTCGACCTGCTCCAGGGCGGGCAGGGCGTGTTCGGCATCGCCATCGGCGGCGCCTTCAAGGAGATCCAGGGCTCGTTGTCGCACCTGCCGGCGGAGCCGGCCGCGGGCGCCGGCCTGATCGAGGACGCGCCCAGCGCGCCCGACGTGCTCAGCGACGAGCTGGCCGCCCGCCGCGCCCGCCGCCGCGCCGGCTGACCCGCGCAAACCCGTCACCGGCGCCACGCGTCCCGCCCACCGATCGGTACCGATGGGCGGGCGCGGGGTGTCCCGGCGTCGAGTTAGTTGCTGAACTGCTGGACAGGAGAGCGCTCGAAGGATGTCCACCCCGACTGGCTCAGATTGTCCAGTTCGACCTGGAAGCTCACCGTGTGGTACTGCTCCTCCGCGCTGCTGACATCGTCGTTCCGTAGGGTGAGGTTCCACCACATGGTTACCGTGTCCGTGGCCGGGAAGTGCCGGCTGCGCACGTTCGAGGCCTGGTGGGTGTAGTTGTTGACACTGTCCTCCTCATGAATGTGCTGATCGATGGTGATCGTGCGCCCGGCGGCGCAGGTGACGGTCATGTTGTAGCGGATGACCTTGTCCCCATTGGCGGGGTTGATGTGGTCGAAGACCGGACGCTCGGGATTCACCGTGCACCCCCAGTTCGTGGTCGAGGCCTCGGCCGAGGCGATGCCCGCGAGCGGCGCCGCTGCAGCGACGAGGGCGATCAGAGCCAGCTTGCGACGGCCGGGTGCTGACAGCTTCATCGTGTCTCCCTTAGCTGATGGGCCGCGGTTGCGGCGCTGAATCACAGTGCGCCGGGGCCGTCAGCGTGGCGTCACCACGCAATCAGCGCCGATCACTGTTTCTGGGCCGGGGCTATCTCGGGCGTCGTGCCAGGCGCGGGTGCCTCAACCGGCAGCTGCGATCAACGGAGCATGCCATCCGCGTGCGCAACGTACGCAAGAATCAACCTCATGATCGACGTGCCCGGCGGCCGCCGGCGGCGCTGGCCGCGGCCCCTCCTGCGGGTCGCCGTGGTCGCCGCGGTGATCGGGGCCCTCACGGTCGCCGGCAGCGTGGCGTGGCTGCGGCTCGGGGCGCGCGGGCACCTCTACGACCCCGCCACGGCGCCGGCGAAGCCGGTGGCCCTCGTCCTCGGCGCCCAGGTGTATCCCGACGGCGACCCGTCGCCGTTCCTGGCCGCCCGGCTGGCCGTCGCAAAGGACCTCTACGACCGCGGCACCGTGCGCGCCGTCCTGGTGTCGGGCGACCACGGCAAGTGGGCGTACGACGAACCGGGCGCGATGGCGCGGTGGCTCATCGACCGGGGCGTGCCGGCCGGCAAGGTGGTACGCGACCACGCCGGCTTCGACACGTACGACTCCTGCCAGCGCGCCCGGCGGGTCTTCGGCGTGCGGGCGGCGATCGTGGTGACGCAGACGTTCCACCTCGCCCGGGCCGTCACCCTGTGCCGGCGCGCGGGCGTGGACGCCGCCGGCGTGGGCGACGACTCGGTGCGCCGGTACGCGCAGCCGTGGCGGCGGGGGGTCGTACGCGAGTACGGAGCCGCGGTGAAGGCGGCGGTGGACGTGCTCAGCGGCCGCGACCCCACGCACCTCGGCCCCCGCGAACGCGCCGTCGACGAGGCCGTCGCCCGCTGACCCGGCCGGTCGCCCGCCTGACCGGCTGTCCCGACTAGCGGACGACGGCGGCCAGGTCGCCCTCGGTGGCGTACGGCTCGATCCCGGCCAGCTCCTCGTCGCTCAGGTCGAGGCGGTCCAGTGCCGCGACGTTCGCCTCGAGCTGGGCGACGCTGCTGGCCCCGATCACCAGGCTGGTCATCCGCGGGTCGCGCAGCGCCCAGGCGAGCGCGAGCTGCGCCAGCGACTGGCCGCGGTGCGCCGCGACGGCGTTGAGCGCCCCGACCTTGGCCATCGTGGACTCGCTGAGGTCGCTCTCGTTGAGGAAGCGGCTCGTGCGCACCCGCGACTCGGCCGGGATGCCGTGCAGGTACCGGTCGGTCAACACGCCCTGCGCCAGTGGGCTGAACGCGATGCACCCGGCGCCCGCCTCAGCGAGCGTGTCGAGCAGCCCGTCCCGCTCGATGTGCCGGTCCAGCATCGAGTAGCGCGGCTGGTGGATCAGCAGCGGCACGCCGAGGTCCCGCAGGATGGCCGCGGCCTCGGCGGTGCGGGCGGCGTCGTAGTTGGAGACGCCGGCGTAGAGGGCCTTGCCGGCGCGTACGGCCGCGGCCAGCGCCCCCATCGTCTCGGCCAGCGGGGTGTCCGGGTCGGGGCGGTGCGAGTAGAAGATGTCCACGTAGTCCACGCCGAGGCGGCGCAGCGACTGGTCCAGCGACGCGGTCAGGTACTTGCGCGAGCCGAGGTCGCCGTAGGGCCCCGGCCACATGTCGTAGCCCGCCTTGGTCGAGATGATCAGCTCGTCGCGGTACGGGGCCAGGTCGGTGGCGAGGATCCGGCCGAAGTTCTCCTCGGCGGCCCCGTACGGCGGGCCGTAGTTGTTGGCCAGGTCGAAGTGGGTGATGCCCAGGTCGAACGCCCGCCGGCAGATCTCCCGCTGCCCCTGCCACGGCCGGTCGTGGCCGAAGTTGTGCCACAGCCCCAGCGAGATCGCCGGCAGCCGGATGCCGCTGCGCCCGCAGCGCCGGTAGGTCATCGATTCGTAGCGGCCGGAGGCGGCGAGGTAGGTCACGCACCCAGCCTAGGTCGTCGGTGCGCCGCGGCGGGCGGCAGGTTGCAGGGTCATGGCCAGCTCGACGACCAGCGGGTAATGGTCGGACGCGGTGTCGGCGGCACCGCCGCGCACCACCCGGCACCGCCGCGTGGCGCGGGCCACGGGCGGGGTGCCGAGCGCGTAGTCCAGCCGCATCCCGGGCCCTGTGGCGAACTCCTGCCCGGCGTACGCCGTCGGCGTGGTCTCCTGCGGCGCGGTCTCGTGCTGGCTGCTGTTCTGTGGCCCTGGGCCGGTGAGGGTGGCCAGGTCGGCGAAGCCGGCCGCGCCGAGCGCCGCGAGCGCGCGGGTGTCGACCCGGCGCTGCCCCCGCCGCCCGGGCAGGCTCCGGCGCAGATGCCGACCGCGGTACTCCGGCGGCAGCGCGGCCAGCCGCGCCGCGTGGTCGGTGCCCGGGTCGAGCGAGTTGAGGTCGCCGAGCAGCAGGACGGCCCGCGCGGGATCGGCCAGCCGCGCGAGCTGCCGCGCCTCGAACAGCCGGCGGCCGCCGCCGTACGGCCAGAGGTGCGTGCCGACCACGGTCAGCGGCCCGGCGTCCGTGGCCAGCACCACCCGCGCCGCGGCGTGGTGGAACAGGCCGCGCACCGGCCCGGCGGCGAGCACCCGGGCCGACGGGCGCACCAGCACGGCCACCGGCTGGCCCGGCCAGGAGCCGGCGAGGAACGCCCGCCTCCCGAGCGACTCCGCCAGGCCGCGCAGGGCTCGTCCGGCCGGGCCGGGGAAGCCCTTCAGCTCCTGCAGCGCCAGGACGTCCGGGTCCTCGGCCGCCACCACCCGCGCGATGGCAGCCAGCCGGCCGCCGCCGCCGTTGCGGATGTTGTACGTCATGGCGGTCAGCGCCACGGCGACCGCCTCAGCGGACCGGCTGTGTCTGCTCGGCCGCCTTGCCCGCGGCCGCCCGGTCCGGCGTGGCCGCCGCCTGGTCCGGTGCGGCCTTGCCCGGGGCGGCGGCGGTGGGCAGCGGGCGTTCGGTGCGGCCCCGGGGTACCCGCGCCCCCGCGCGCTCCTCCGCCAGGTCGGCGTTCGGGCGGACCACCCAGTACAGCAGGGAGATCCACATGGCGGTCAGCAGCGTGGCGCCCAGGAAGTCGGTGGGGTGGTGCATGCCGCGGTACATCCGCGACACGGCCACCCCGATCGGCATGATCACCGCGGCGGCCACCGCCAGCCACCGCCACCAGCGGTCGGTGCGGGGCAGCACCAGCACGGCGATCGCCACCCACAGGCACATGGTGGCCGCGATGTGGCCCGAGGGGAACGCCGAGGTCGGCAGCTTGCCGTCGAGCAGCTCGACGGGCGGCCGGGGCCGGTCCACCGCGCCTGAGGTGGCCAGGAAGAGGGTCAGCTCGCCCACCATGGCCAGCGCCAGGAACAGCACGGGCCGCCACCGCCGGGTCACGGCGACCATCAGCGGGCAGAACACCAGGCACACCAGGAGTACGGCGTGCGTGTCGCCCGCCTTGCTCCACCACCAGCTCACGTCGTCCAGCGTCGGCGTGCGGATCGACTCGAACCACCGCACCACCGCCAGGTCGACGTCGCGCACCACCGTGCCCTCGGCGACCCGGGAGACCAGCAGGCCCACGACGAACAGCACCCCGAAGATGAGGACCCAGCCGGTGAGGATCTCCGCCGTGCCGGCGCGTGGGTGCGGCAGCAGGTGCTTCTCCCGGGGCGCCGGCGAGATGTCGTCCGCGGCCTCCGGCTCCAGCCCTTCGTGCAGCGGGTCGGCCATCGGCTGGCCGGTCTCCCGCCGCCACAGCTGGAAGGCGTACGCGGTGACGCCGAGCCAGGCCGCGCCGAGCAGCCAGCCGGCCAGGACGTCGGAGACGAAGTGCACGCCGAGCGCCACCCGGGTCACCCCGACCAGCAGCACCGCGGCCGCCGCCAGCCCGATCAGCACCTTGCGGAAGCGGGGCGCGAGGACCGGCAGGAAGATCAGGACGATCGCCCCGTACACGACCATGGAGCCGAGTGCGTGCCCGCTGGGGAAGCTGTTGCCGGGGGCGCTGGCCACCGGGTCCTCGACCACCGGGCGCAGGCGCCCGACCAGCAGCTTCAGCGACGGGTCCAGGACCAGCGCGCCCACGCCGGTGACCACGAGGTAGATGGCCAGCCGCAGTTGGCGGCGGATGAGCAGGCCGATCAGCACGGCGGCGACCAGCCACATCATGATGGGGCGCCCGCCGACGTCGGTGACCGCCTGCAGCACGGTGACGATGGGGCCGTGCGGGGCGACCGTGTCGTTCAGCCACTGGGCGACGCCGTGGTCGGCCCGGTACAGCGGGCCCCACGCGCCGCGCACGAGGATGAGCAGCAGGCCGAACCCGGCGCCGGCCCCCGCGATGATCAATAAACCGGTCAGGGACCGGCCGGCGAAGTGTTCCAGCTGTCGGCGTGTCACCAGCCGGGCCTGCGTCATCACGGTGCGTCCTCCGGTCCTCGGGTGGCCCCGTACTACCCCACCGCCGTTGCCGCTACGCCCGGTGGCGTCCGGCCGGGCGACGCGTTCGCCGTGAGGAGATTACAGGCGCGGTCACCGGATCGCGGCGGTACGGGGCGCCGGGCGCATGCGTCGGCCGGATCTTGGGCCGTGGGCCACCGTATCGGGGGGTCGGGGGACCAAGGTCTCGGCGCTGGCCCGCCGTACGGTGCGCTGATGCTTCGCGGTCATCGACCGCGCCGGTGACCTCCTTCCCGCGAGCGTTGCGGGGAGGTCAGCGGCGGCCGGCGGTACGGGTGCGTCGGGTCGCAACGCGACGCCGCCTCAGGACATGTCGTGTGCCGCCGGGGTGCTCTGCTGCCGGGGCATCGCCGGCAGGGGCGAGGAGGCCGGCGGCAGCGGCGGGGGCGGCGACGGGGGCGGGTCGGGGGCCGGCTCCCAGCGGTCCGGCACCGCGGGCTCGGGCACGCCGACGCGCAGCGCCTCGAGCTGCGCGGCGAACGAGAGCCCGCCCAGCAGCACCACGCCCGTCAGGTTCGCCCACAGCAGCATCGCCATGATCCCGGTCAACGCGCCGTACGTGGCGCCGAACGAGTCGCTCGCCCGCACGTACGCCGCCAGCAGCACGCTCGCCAACCACCACAGCGCCGTCGCCAGGCCGGCGCCGTACAGCAGCCAGGACAGCCCGGGCTGGTGCCGGCGGGGCGCGTGCCGGAACAGCACGGCGACGGCCAGCACGGTCGACGCCAGGCTGAGCGGCCAACGCACCCACGTCCACACCGGTTCCGCCCACTCCCACCACGGGTAGTGCGCCCGCATCGACGCCCCGAACGCCCCGCCCGCGACCAGCAGCAGGAAGCCGGCGAGCAGCGGGGCGCCGGCCAGCACCGACAGCACGAGCGCCCGGGCGTACTTCAGCGGGGCCGGGCGGTCCCGCTCCACCCCGTAAATCCGGTTGGCGCCTCGCTCGAACTGGGCCATCGCGGTCATCAGCGCCAGCAGGCCGGTGATCAGGCCGACGGTGAGGGCGAACTCGCCGGTCTCCTCGGTGCGCTCCGTGGGGATCAGCAACTCCTGCACCATCTGGTCGCTGGCGCCCGGCGTCAGCTCCAGCACGGTGTCGGCCACGACCTGGCCACCCTCCGCCATGCCCAGCTCGCTGGCCAACCCCGTCAGGGCGATGAGGAACGGCACGCCGGCCAGGCACAGCTGGAGGCCCAGGGCCCGCGCGTGGCTGAACCCGTCGCCGTACCGGAACCGGACGAAGGCGTCGCGCAGCAGGTGCCAGCTGCCGTGCCGGCGCAGCGCGTGCCAGGCGTCGTCGGCCGACAGCTCGTCGCTGCCCATCAGCCGGGTCTCCGGCACCCGCCGGGTGGAACTCACGCGATCACCTCGCTCCGCTCGGCGATGCGTTCGCGGAACACTGCGCCCATGGCTCGTTCGCTGCGCTCACTCACGCGATCACCCTGCCGGACGCGCCCAGCACACCGGACCCGCCGGGCTCACGGGGCGCCCTCGGTGAGGTCGGGGGAGTCGGCGGGCACCGGTACGCAGAGGTGCAGTGCCCGGTGGCTGACCTCGACGCGCAGGGTCCGCCCCGGCTCGATGAGGTCGCCGTCGAGCTGGCGCGGCTGCGGCCGGTCGCTGACCACGTCGATGGTGGCCGCCCCGTAGACCTCCATCCGGGGCACCCGCGGCCGGCGCGCGACCAGCGCGGCGCCCAGTGACAGCCAGTGCCGCACGGAGCGCGGCGTCAGAATGGCGACGTCGAGCCGCCCGTCGTCGGGCTCCGCGTCGGCGAGCAGCCGCACGCCGCCCTGGAGCCGGCCGACGTTGCCAACGAGCACCGTGCGGGCGCGCCGGCGCATCGGCGCGGCGCCGTCCAACCGGATCGACACCCGCATCGGGCGGTCGCGCAGGTGCCGGGCGGCGGCGATGGCGTACGCCGGCCAGCCGATCCGCGCCTTGGTCCGCTCGGACGTCGAGTCGATCATCTGGGCGTCGAAGCCCATGCCGGCCATCACCACGAAGTACCGGTCGTCGACCTTGCCGACGTCCAGCCGCCGGCGCCCGCCGGCCAGGGCGACCTCGATGCCGGCGTCGACGTCGGGGGAGAGGCCCAGGTTGGTGGCGAGCAGGTTCCCGGTGCCGGACGGCAGCACGGCGAGGGCGACGTCGGTGTTGACGAGCTCGCCGACGGCGGCCATCACGGTGCCGTCCCCGCCGGCGACGAACACCACCTGCGCGCCGGCCTCGATCGCCTGGCGGGTCTGGCCCGGCCCTGGGTCCTCCGGTGTCGTGGGCAGCCACAGCGGCTCCGGCCAGCCGGCCTCGGCGAGGGCCGCGACCAGGTGCTCGCGGTACGCGTCGAGGTCGTCCACCCGCTGGGGGTGCACGACGACGGCGGAACGCAAAGGCCCATCCACGTGGCTCACGGCGGTCAGTGTGCCCGACCCCGCCCCCCCGCACACCACCCCACCCACCGATCATGCGGAAGTGGCGCACAACAAACCGGACGATTGATCACCTTCCGGCACCGCGTGCGCGCCAGCGGGGAGAGCGGGGAGAGCGGGGGAGGCGGGTGGGCCGGGGGCGTGACGAGCGTGATACCCGCGGGAAACCGCGGCGCTGGTAGCTTGGGGATGCTGATCACCCGTGCGGGAGAGTTCGGCCGGCGACGCCGGTCGGCGCCGAAGGGGCAATTCCTCCCCGGAACCTCTCAGGCAAAAGGACCGCACGGGGCGGGCACTCTGGAGTTCACCGCCGCCGCGCGGGGTACGACAGAGGGGGAGGGCCGCCTCGTCGACCCGACCCCGACCCGGGAGCCCCCTGTGACGCCGCACACCGCCGACTTCGCCCGCCGCCACATCGGTCCCGATCCGGCCGCGCAGCGCCGGATGCTGGACACGATCGGGTACGACTCGGTCGAGGAGTTGATGGACGCCGCGATCCCTGAGGTGATCCGCTGGCACGGGCAGCTGGACCTGCCGCCGGCGGCAGCGGAGGCCGAGGCCGTCGCGGAGCTGCGCGCGCTGGCAGCCCGCAACACGGTCGCGGTGTCGATGATCGGGCTCGGGTACGCCGGCACGCACACCCCGGCGGTCATCCGCCGCAACGTGCTGGAGAACCCGTCCTGGTACACGGCGTACACGCCGTACCAGCCCGAGATCAGCCAGGGCCGCCTGGAGGCGCTGCTCAACTTCCAGACGATGGTGACCGATCTGACCGGCCTGACCACGGCGAACGCCTCCATGCTCGACGAGAGCACCGCCGCGGCCGAGGCGATGACGCTCGCCCGCCGCGCGTCGAAGGCGACCAGCCAGGTGTACGTGGTGGACGCCGACGCGCTGCCGCAGACCATCACGGTCCTGGCCACCCGGGCCGAGCCGCTCGGCATCGAGGTGCGGGTCCTGGACCTGGAGTCGGAGCCGCTGCCAACCGAGTTCTTCGGGCTGCACCTGCAGTACCCGGGCGCGTCGGGCGCCGTCCGCGACCACGCCCCGCTGGTCGACGCCGCGCACGCCGCCGGCGCCCTGGTCGCCGTCGCGGCGGACCTGCTGGCGCTGGCCCTGCTGCGCCCGCCGGGGGAGATCGGCGCCGACATCGCCGCCGGCAGCACGCAACGCTTCGGCGTACCCCTGGGCTTCGGCGGCCCGCACGCCGGCTACCTCGCGGAGCGCGGCGGCCTGGAGCGGATGCTGCCCGGCCGCCTGGTCGGCGTCTCCCGCGACGCCGACGGCGCGCCCGCGTACCGGCTGGCGTTGCAGACCCGCGAGCAGCACATCCGGCGGGAGAAGGCGACGAGCAACATCTGCACGGCGCAGGTGCTGCTGGCGGTCATGGCCAGCATGTACGCGGTCTACCACGGCCCGGACGGCCTGCACGCGATCGCCGCGCACGCGCACCGGATGGCGACGCTGCTGGCGGCCCGGCTGCGCGCCGGCGGGGTGGAGCTGGCCACGGACGCGTTCTTCGACACGGTCACCGCCGTGGTGCCGGGGCGGGCGGCGGAGGTGGTGGCCGCCGCCGAGCGCCGGGGCGTCAACCTGCGGCTGGTGGACGCCGACCGGGTGGGCGTGGCCTGCGACGAGACCACCGTGCCCGCGCACCTGGCCGCCGTGTGGGCCGCCTTCGGCGTGCCGGCGGGCGAGGGCGGAGAGGGCGGCGAGGGCGGCGCACCGGAGATCGACGCGCTGGCCAGCCTCCCGGAGGGACTGCGCCGCACGAGCGACTACCTGACCCACCCGGTGTTCCGGGAGCACCGCAGCGAGACGGCGATGCTGCGCTACCTGCGCCGCCTCTCCGACGCCGACTACGCCCTGGACCGGGGCATGATCCCGCTGGGCTCGTGCACCATGAAGCTGAACGCCACCACCGAGATGGAGCCGGTGAGCTGGCCGGAGTTCGCCGACGTGCACCCGTACGCCCCCGCCGGGCAGGTCACCGGCTATGCCGCGCTGATCGCCCAGCTGGAAGGGTGGCTGGCGGAGGTCACCGGGTACGACGTGGTGAGCGTGCAGCCCAACGCCGGTTCGCAGGGCGAGCTGGCCGGGCTGCTGGCCATCCGCGGCTACCACCGCGAGCGGGGCGAGCCGCACCGCGACGTGTGCCTCATCCCGTCCAGCGCGCACGGCACGAACGCGGCCAGCGCCGTCATGGCCGGCATGCGGGTCGTGGTGGTGGCCTGCGACGCCGACGGCAACGTCGACCCGGTGGCGCTGGACCGCGCGATCGACGCCCACCGCGACCGCCTGGCCGCGATCATGGTCACCTATCCGTCCACGCACGGCGTCTACGAGAGCGGGATCGCCTCGCTGTGCGCCAAGGTGCACGACGCCGGCGGGCAGGTGTACGTGGACGGCGCGAACCTCAACGCCCTCGTGGGCTTCGCCAAGCCGGGGACGTTCGGCGCGGACGTGTCGCACCTCAACCTGCACAAGACGTTCTGCATCCCGCACGGCGGCGGCGGGCCCGGCGTCGGCCCGGTCGCCGCCCGCGCCCACCTCGCCCCGTACCTGCCGGGCAGCCCGCTGGAGCCCGGCGGGCACGCCGTCTCCGCCGCCCCGCACGGCTCGGCGGGCATCCTGCCGATCTCGTGGGCGTACCTGCGGATGATGGGCCCGGCCGGGCTGGCGCGGGCGACGGCCGTCGCGGTGCTGTCCGCGAACTACGTCGCGGCCCGCCTCCGCGAGCACTACCCGGTGTTGTACGCCGGCAACAAGGGCCTGGTGGCCCACGAGTGCATCCTGGACCTGCGCCCGCTGACCAAGGCGACCGGCGTCACGGTCGAGGACGTGGCCAAGCGGCTGATCGACTACGGCTTCCACGCGCCGACGATGTCGTTCCCGGTGGCCGGGACGCTGATGGTGGAGCCGACGGAGAGCGAGGATCTGGCGGAGCTGGACCGCTTCTGCGCGGCGATGATCGAAATCCGCCGGGAGATCGACCGGGTCGGCTCGGGGGAGTGGCCGGCGGGTGACAATCCGCTGGCGAACGCGCCGCACACGGCGTCGGTGGTGACGGCGGACGAGTGGTCGCACCCGTACCCGCGGTCGCTGGCGGCGTACCCGGCGGGGGTGGCGCGGGCCGGCAAGTACTGGCCGCCGGTGCGCCGCATCGACGGGGCCTACGGCGACCGGAACCTGGTCTGCTCGTGCCCGGCGCCGGCGGCGTTCGCCGACTGAACCCGGCACGTACCCGGCGTACGGTTCAGGCGGCGAGGGCGTGCCGGGCCGGACCGCGGTGGGGCTCGATGCAGCTGCCGTCAGGCAGCAGCTCGCCCGTGTCCTCGAAGATGATCACACCGTTGCAGAGTAGGCTCCAGCCCTGCTCGGGGTGGCAGGCGACGGATCGGGCCGCTTCCCGATCAGTTGCTTCGGCGGAGGGACAGGAGGGCTGGTGCAAACACATCGGGTTCTCCGGGTTCAAGGGGTGCTGTGTCATGGTTCACATGACCAGAGACGCACGTTACCAACGCCAACGACACCGTTTCGAGCATGTAACGGCAGGCGAACGGGAGAATCCTCCCAACGGATGAGGCAGGTCGAGCCACTCGTCGTGGAAACGCTCCCACGCAAGTCTAACTCTCCCCCCGGCGCGCCGGTGTCCGTGAGCTGTCAGCTACGGGAGCGTCACCGTGTCGAATGGCGGACCGCCGACGGCGGCGATCCCCTGGAGCTTGTCGAGGAATTCCTCGCCGGCCACGGACTGCCTGTGCGGGATCTGTCGCGTCCCCCCACCGCGCCGCGTCCCGACGCCGCGTACGGCGCCGCCGTGTACGTGTCCGCCGCCGCCGCCGCCACCGCGATCGGCGCGCCGGCCGGCCGGCCGTCGCCCGCGCCCGCCCTGCCCGACCTGGCCGTCGTGGTGTACGACCGGGACCCGGGCGCCGGCCCGGCGGTGGCCGGGACCCGTCCGCCCGCGGGCTGGCGGCTGGGACCGTGGGTGGCCAGCTGGACGTCGGCCCGGCTCGCGGCGGCGGTGGCGGAGGGTGTAGGCGAAGGCGATGCCTCCCGCCGCGACGGCGGCGACCGGACCGGCGAGGCGAGGACGCCGAGGACGGCGAGCCAGCGATCCTTGCCGCGAGCCGTACCCGGCCGCCCTGATGTGCAAGCGGGCCGCCCGCGACGAGAAACGCCGCGCGCTTGTAACAATTCGTTCACAATGCGGTGATGAACCGGCGCACCCTCGCCGCCGCCGCGGCGGCCGCCCTCGCCCTCGTCGCCGCGCCCGCCCACGCCGCGCCGCAC
>DASQDS010000602.1:0-3278 GCA_035634075.1 Pilimelia sp.
ATGCCCTCGGCGGTCCCCTCGGGGTGCGCCTCGCCACCGTGGGCCGCGCACTTCGCCTGGGTGCGGACCCCGCCGAGGCGTGGGTGCACCTGTCCGCCGTGCCGGGCGCCGACCGGCTGGTCGCCGCCGCTGTCCGCAGCAGCGCCAGCGGCGGTTCGCTCGCCGGTGGCCTGGCCCGCCTGGCCGATGACCTGCGCGCCGACCGCACCGTGGCGGCCGAGGCGGCCGCCCGGCGTGCCGGGGTGCTGATCGTGCTGCCGCTGGGCCTGTGCTTCCTGCCGGCGTTCGTGCTGGCCGGGTTGGCGCCGGTGATCTTCGCAGTTCTCAGCGACGTGCTGTGACCGCGGGTGGCCAGGCGGTCCTCGAACCCGACAACCCCAATGACGTCGACCGTCCAACGAAGAGGAGTAGACGATGCGCAAGTTGATCGCCCGGCTGCGTGGCGACGCCGGCATGAACACGGCGGAGTACGCAGTGGGGACACTGGCCGCGGTGGCTTTTGCCGGCATCCTGCTGAAGGTGCTGACCAGTGACAAGGTGCAGACGGCCTTGGCCGCGATCGTGGCCCGGGCGCTGAAGTGACGCCGCGCCGGCACCGTTGGCCGTCCCGGCGCCGGGCCAGCGCGGATCGGGGCTCGTTCACCGCCGAGCTTGCCGCGGGCCTGCCGGCTTTGGTGCTCCTCCTGTTCCTCGGCCTCACGGCGGTCACCGCGGTGACCACCAACCGTCAGTGCGGCGACGCGGCGCGGGAGGCGGCCCTGGCCGCCTCCCGCGGCGAGCCCGGCGAGGTGGCCGGCCGCGCGGCGGCACCTGCGGGCGCCACCGTGTCGGTGTCCGTCGCCGGGGAGCGCGTGCAGGCCACCGTGCGTGCGCCGGTGCGGGCGCTGGGGGCACGGTTGCCCATGGTCACCGTGGCCGCTTCGGCCGTCGCGGCGGTGGAGCCGGGCTACCCGGCGGCGGCGCCGTGATGGGCGGCGGCCGGGCGCCCAGGTGGCGCGACGACGCGGGGGCGGCCTCCCTGTGGCTGCTGATGGTAGGGCTGGTGCTGGTGGCGGCGGGTCTGGTGGGCGCGGCTGTGGGCGCGGCCACGATCGCGCGGCACCGCGCCAGCGCCGCCGCGGATCTCGGCGCCCTGGCCGGCGCCCGCTGGTCGATGTTCGGTGCCGATGTCGCCTGTGCCGAGGCTGCGGACATCGTCGCCGCGAATGGTGGGCGGCTTACCGGCTGCCGGCTCGACGGGCCGGACCTCGTCGTCACGGCCGTGGTGGCGCCAGCCCGGCTGCTGTTCCTCGCCGGCCACGGGCGGGGCGTCGCGCGGGCGGGTCCGTTGCGTGGCGGGGCACCGCCGGCCGCGGTCGGCGACCATGGGAGCCAGCCGCCGGGGACGTGGGCGGCCGGAGCGCGGGCGGCGGTGTCGCGGTCAGCCCAGGGCGCCGAGCACCACATCCAGCACCCGGACGGCGTCATCCTTGGCCAGCGGGTTGTTGCCGTTGCCGCACTTCGGCGACTGCACGCAGGACGGGCACCCGGAGTCACAGCCGCACTCGGCGATGACGTCGCCCGTGGCGCCCAGCCAGGCGCCCGCCGCCGCGTAGGCACGTTCGGCGAAGCCGGCTCCCCCCGGGTGGCCGTCGTAGACGAAAACCGTCGGACAGCCGGTGTCGGGGTGCATGGCGGTGGACAGCCCACCGATGTCCCACCGGTCGCAGGTCGCGACGAGTGGGAGCAGGCCGATCGCGGCATGCTCGGCGGCGTGCAGGGCCCCGGGCACATCGGCGGGGTCCACGCCGCCAGCGGCGAGCGCGCCCGGCGAGACCGTGAACCACACGGCCACGGTGCGCAGCTCACGGGCCGGCAGGTCGAGCGGCCGGGTGTCCAGCACCTCGCCGCTGCCGATGCGCCGCCGCTGATAGGAGACCACCTGGCTGGTGACGTCGACCTCGCCCAGGAAGAGGCCCACCGGTCCGGCGTCCACGTAGGACCGTACGGCGACCACGGACAGGGAGGTGACGTCCCGGGCGTGCGTGGACCAGTCCGGCTCCTCGGCATGCACCAGCGCGACGGCGTCCTCGACGTCCAGGTCATCGACGACGTAGGAGACCCCCTGGTGCAGGTAGACCGCCCCGGGGTGGACCAGGAAGTGCGACGAGGCCGGGTCGACGGTGCCCAGCAGCCGGCCGGTGGACAACTCCACCACGGACACCGGCGCGCCTCCGGTGCCGCGGAGGTCAACGTCCGGGCGCTGCCGATGGGTCCAGTACAGGCCCGTCGGGCGCCGTCGCAGCACCCCGGCGGTGACGAGCGTCTCCGCTGCCGCCTCCGCCGGTGGGCCCCCGAAAAGTTCGAGGTCCGTGGGGGTCAGGGGTCCCTCGGCGGCGGCGGAACACAGCTGGGGTCCCAGGACGTAGGGGTTCGTCGGGTCCAGCACGGTGGCCTCAACGGGCCGCTCGAAGAGCGCCTCGGGGTGGTGCACCAGGTACATGTCCAGCGGGTCGTCCCTGGCGACCAGCACGGCGAGCGCCTCCCGGCCGGACCGGCCCGCGCGCCCCGCCTGCTGCCACATCGAGGCCCGCGTGCCGGGGTAGCCGCACATGATCACGGCATCCAGGCCGGTGAGGTCTACGCCCAGTTCCAATGCGTTCGTGGAGGCCAGGCCGAGCAGGGAACCGTCGAGCAGCCCCCGTTCCAGGTCACGGCGTTCCTCACGCAGGTAGCCGGCGCGGTAGGCGGCCACCCGCTGCCCGAGGCCGGGCACCGCCTCGTCCAGCGACCGGCGCGCCATCGTGGCGACGACCTCGGCGCCGCGGCGCGACCGGACGAACGCCAGCGTGCGGACTCCACTCACCACCGCGTCGCTGAGCAGGTCGGCCGTCTCCCGCAGCGCCGACCGGCGGGTGGGCTGCGCCGCCTCGACGTCCCCGCGGTCCGGGTCGGCCGGCTGCAGCGGTGGCTCCCACAGGGCGAAGGTGACTGCGCCGCGGGGCGAGGCGTCGGCCGCCACAGCGGCCACCGGAAGCCCGGTGAGCCGCGCCGCCGCCTCGGCCGGGTCGCCGGCGGTGGCGGAGGCCAGGACGAAGGTGGGCGTGCGCCCGCACCGGGCCGCGGCCCGGCGCAGGCGGCGCAGCACGTGCGCCACGTGCGAGCCGAACACGCCCCGGTAAGTGTGGCACTCGTCCACCACCACGTACGCCAGGCGGCGGAGGAACCCGGCCCACGCGGAGTGTCCAGGCAGGATCCCGTGGTGCAGCATGTCGGGGTTGGTCAACACGAAGCGCGAA
>DASQDS010000603.1:0-3042 GCA_035634075.1 Pilimelia sp.
GGGCGGGGCGGTGGTGGCCGGGCCTGTGGGGCCGGCGCCCGCCGCCGGGCCCGCCCGCGGGCGCCAGCTGGCCACGCTGGCGATGCCCACGGTAGGGCTGGGGGCGCTCGCGTTCTTCCTCTACACGGGCGTGGAGGTGGCGGCCGGCCTGTGGGCGTTCACGCTGCTGACCGAGGGGCGGGCGATGGACGCCTCGACGGCGGGCGTGTGCGTCGCGGCGTACTGGGCGAGCCTCTTCGTCGGCCGGCTCGTGATGGGCGCCGTCGCCGAGCGGGCCGGGACCGCGCGGGTGCTGCTGGCCGGCCTCGTCGGCATGCTGACCGGCGCCGTCCTGGTCGCCCTCCCGGCACCCGCACCCGTGGCGGTCACCGGCCTGATGCTCCTGGGCCTCGCGGCGGCACCGGTGTTTCCGCTGCTGACGCTGACCACCGCCGCGCGGGTCGGCGACGCGCACGCCGACCGCGCGATCGGCGTGCAGATCGGGGCGGCAGGTATCGGCGCGGCGGCGGTACCCGCCGGCATCGGCGTGCTGCTCAGCCGCGTACACGTGGAGCTGCTCGGGCCGGCGCTGGCCGTCCTGGCCGCCCTCCTGCTCGTCGTGCACCAGCGCCCGGCCGGCTCTGCCGGCTCTGCCGGCTCGGCCCGCCCGGCCGGCTCTGCCGGCTCGGCCGGCTCTGCCGGCTCTGGCCGCGGCGCCCGCGCGGTCAGCTAGTGCGGGCCCTGCCGGCCGGTCGGGGAGGGTCGCAGGACGTGCTCCTCGCCGGCCTCCCGCGCCCGCGCCCCGTGCCCGAACTGGTCCTCCGCGCCGGCGTCATTGCCGGTCACGTCGTCGACCTGCCCGTCCGTCGGTGAGATGGCCATCGCGTCGCTCAGTTCCGACAGGGGCAGCCGCTCCTCGTCGCGCCACACGGCGCCGTCCCGTTCAGTCGTCATGACTCCGCGCTACCCGCGCCGGAGGCGACAAAACGCCCTGCGGCCGGGCAACGGAAAACCCCGCCGGCCCGGTCGGGCCGACGGGGTTTACCCTGCGTGTACCGGGCGAAGCCCGTTACGGCATGGGGCGGTCCACCTCGCCCCGCCAGGCGCCCGTCTCGGCGCCGCGGGACTCGATGTACTCCTTGAACCGATCGAGGTCGCCCTTCACCCGGCGCTTGACGATGCCGAGCGCGTCGGCGGCCTTTTCGGCCACCCCTTCGGGTTCGAGGTCCATCTGGGCGGTGACCCGGGCGTGCGAATCGTCCAGCCGGTGGAACGTCACGACCCCGGCCTGCTTGATATCCCCGCCGGTCGAGGTCCACGCGACCCGCTCGTCCGGGAGCTGCTCGGTGATCCGCGCGTCGAACTCGCGCTTGACCCCGGCGATCTCGGTGACCCAGTGGGTCATCGTGTCGGACACCTGCCGGACCTCGGTCACCCCCTCCATGAAGCGGGGGAACTCCTCGAACTGCGTCCACTGGTTGTACGCGGTGCGGATCGGCACCGCGACGTCGACATGTTCGGTTACCGTACCCATGGGCAATCCTCCTTGGTCGTCGGCGGCTCTTGGCCGCCCTACCAGCGGTGGGTCTCGTTGTTGTGGCCCAGCGCCGCCCAGATCTCGTTCACCGTGCGGAACGAGGTGTCCGCCGGCAGCCGGCCCAACGCGGCCAGGATCTCGTCGGGCGCCTGGTTGTTCTCCGCGGTGCGGAGCAGCAGCTCGCGGTCGCCCGGGAGCGACGACAGCGTGAGGTACCGCCCCAGTTGGCTGCGCGCCTCCACCTCGTCAGCGGTGAGCTCGCCCGGCGCGCCGCCGGCCCGGACCGACCGGGTCCCGCCAGGAATCCAGCTGGCCTGCGGCTGGTCCTCGCCGGCGGGTTCGGGCTCGCGCCACTCCTCTGCCCGGCCCCCGGCGCCCCGACCCTGCAGATGACCCTGCACCTCGTGCGCCATCTCCTCGTCGAGCCGTGCGCTGTGTTTCGTGTTGCCCCTTTCCATGATTGCCCGGTACCCGGGTCGGAGCGGGGCAAACGCGTCAGCCGGCCGCATTAGTCCGGCTCAGGTCGCGGCCTTCTTGGGGGGCAACGGCGGGTCGACGTCCTCGGCGCCGGCCTGCAGCTGGCGACCGCGCTGCAGCTCGGCGTTCACCTCGACGCCGAGCATGACGGCGCAGTTGGACAGGTACAGCCAGACCAGGAACACGATCACCGCGGCAAGACTGCCGTACGTCTTGTCGTACGAGCCGAAGTTGGCCACGTACAGCGCGAAGCCCAGCGAGCCCAGCAGCCACACCACCAACGCGAGCGCGCCGCCCACCGTGAGCCAGCGGAAGCGTGGCTGCTCCACGTTCGGCGCGACCCAGTACAGCAACGTCAGCAGCGTCGCGATGATCAACACCAGGACCGGCCACTTTCCCACGGTCCAGGCGGTGATCAGCGAGTCGCCGACGCCGAGCGAGCTGCCGACCGCCTCGGCGACCGGGCCGCTGACCACGAGCGCGCCCGCGACACACGCCATGAGCACGAGCGCGATGGCGCTCAGCCCGAGTTGGATCGGGCGCAGCAGGTAGAAGGGCCGGCCTTCGCGGACGCCGTAGATGGCGTTCGAGGCGCGGGTGAACGCGCCGATGTAGCCGGAGGCGGACCACACCGCGCCGATGAGACCGAAGCTGAGCAGCACCTTGCCGGCGCTCTGCTTGGTGACGACCGCCCGCAGCGGCTCCTCCAGCGAGTTGACGGCGTCCCGCGGCAGCAGATCCCGGACAATGTCCATGATCGCGTCGAAGGCGGCCGTGTCCCGGGACACCAGGCGCGCGAGGGCAACGATCACGATGGCGGACGGGAAGAGGGCGAGGACGCCGTAGTACGTCAGCGCGGCCGCCCAGTCACCGCAGTTGTCGTCCACGAAGCCGGTGACCGCCCGGGTGAGCACGCCGCGCCAGGTGGACCAGTTGAGCTGCCGCAGGCCGCCCGGCGCGGTGTGCCGTTCGGCGTCGGCGTCGGCGTCGGCGTCGGGGTCGGGGTCGGCGTCGCGGGCCGCGAGGGCGGCGAGGTCGGCGGCCTCGCG
>DASQDS010000604.1:0-1607 GCA_035634075.1 Pilimelia sp.
CCCGCACGGCCGCGAGCGCCCCGCGGCTCCAGCCCTGTTCCACGATCAGCGCCAGCACCCGCCCACCCTCCGCCCGCACCGCCCGGGCCGGCTGTATGCCCCGGCGGCGCGCCTTCACGCGTGCGCGTCCCGACCGGTCACGCCCGCAGGGCCTCGGTCGGGGCGAGCCGCGCCGCCCGCAGCGCCGGGTAGACGCCGGCGACCGCGCCCACACCCACCGCGGCGCCCAGCGCCGCCCAGACCCCGGCGGCGGGCACCACCGGCGGCCATCCCCGCTGGTATGCCAGGCCCACGGTCACCGCCGCGCCCAACAGGACGCCGGCCACCCCGCCGACGGCGCCGAGCAGCACGGACTCGACGGCGAACTGGATGGCCACGTGCCGGCGCGCCGCCCCCACCGCCCGGCGCAGGCCGATCTCGGCCCGCCGTTCCAGCACGGAGATCACCATGACGTTGGCAATGCCCACGCCACCGACCAGCAGCGCCACGGCGCCAAGGCCGAGCAGGAGGGCGGTCGCCGCGCCGGTGACGGCGAGCCGGGCCGCGAGCGCGTCGGACGGCCGGCTCACCGCGACCTCCGCCGGGTCCGCCGGGTGCACCGCCCGGGCCAGGAGGCCGGCCACCTCCGCCGTGCGCGCCGTGTCGGCCCGGACGTACAGCGTGCCCGGCGAGCCGTCGTGGCCGAAGAGCGACCGGGCGGTGCCGAAGCCGATCAGCGCGGAGCTGTCGATCTCGGGGGCCAGCTCGCAGGGGGCCAGGATGCCGACCACGGTGAACCAGCGCCCGCCGAGGAACACCCGCGGTGGGCCGGCCAGGTCGCCGACGCCCAGCGAGCGGGCGGCCGCATGGCCGAGGACGGTGGCGGGGTAGGTGGCGGTGGCGCCGTTGAGGAACACCCCCCGCACCAGCCGGCCGTCCAGGGTGGCCAGCAGTGCGGGGTCCACGGCGCGGACGGCCAGGCCGCCACCGAGGTACGCCGGCACGCGGTCGGAGCGGTAGATACGCACGCCGGTCAGCTCCGCCGTCGGCGCGGCGGACAGCACACCGTCGGTGCGGGCGGCCGCGGCCGCCGCGGTGACCGGCAGGCGGGCCTCGGCGCCGCCCAGTGATCGCCCGTTCGCCACGGTGAGCAGGTTGGTGCCGAGCCGGTCGAGCCGCGCCACGAGGTCCGCCTGGCTGGATCGGGTGACGCCCAGCACCGCCACGACGGCCGCGATGCCGAGCGCCACGCCGAGGGCGGACAGCGCCGCCCGCGCCGGGCGCGCCCGCAGCCCGACCGTGCCGGCCGGCAGTACGTCCGCCGCGCGCAACGTGGACCTCACGCCGGCCTCCCGTCCGCGACGAGGGTGCCGTCGCGCAGCTCGATCCGGCGCCGGGTGGCGGCGGCCACGGTGGCATCGTGGGTGATCACGACGATCGTCGTGCCCTCGGCGTTCAACTCCCGCAGCAGCGCGAGGATCTCGGCGCCCGCCGCGGAGTCGAGGTTGCCGGTCGGTTCATCCGCCAGCACCACGGCCGGCCGGCCGACGAGCGCCCGGGCGATGGCCACCCGCTGCCGCTCCCCGCCGGACAGCACACCCGCCCGGTGCCCGGCCCGGTGGGCCAGG
>DASQDS010000605.1:0-5790 GCA_035634075.1 Pilimelia sp.
GACGCCGGCGTCGACGAAGGCGGCGCGGCGGGCGGCGCGCTCGCCCGGTGGGACGAACGTCAGGTTTCCCACGGTCGGGATGCCGGCGGCCACGGCGGACTGTACCCCGGGCAGCGCGTCCTCGATGGCGACGGCCTGCGCCGGCGCCACGCCCTGGCGGTCCGCGGCGAACAGGTAGACGGCCGGGTCCGGCTTGCTGGTCGGGCGGGGCAGCGAGTCCTCGGCGCTGAACCGGCGGTCCGGGGGGAGCAGCCCGGCGAGGCCGGTGGCGCGAAAGCAGACGTCCAGCCGGGACAGGGCGCTCGAACTGACCGCCGCGAGCGGGTACCGCGCGGCGAGCCGGTGCAGCGGCGCGAGCACGGCGGGGTCGGGGCGCAACACCCGGCCGAGGTGCGCGGTGACGACCTCCTTCTCCTGCGCCACCCACCGGTCGAGCAGGTCGGCGGTGAGGGCGCCGGGCCCGGTGTCGCCGGCCGGGTCTCCCGCCCGCGCGAGCCGCACGCCGTTGGCCGTGGCGAGGTCCACGGCGGTGGTGCGGAAGTTCTTGCCCGTCGTGGTGGCGAGGAGGTACTCCGCGGTGTACCGGGTGGCGATGCCGAGGGAGGCGAGGAACCGGTTGGTCACGTCGGCGGACGCGACGAACGCCGGCTCCTCGGACGGGAAGAGGTTGCCGTCGGCGTCGAGCAGCAGCACCCGCGCGTCGGCGAAGGGCAGCGGCGCGGTCAACGGACACCCCGCACGGTGAGCCAGGTCTCGATCGTCTCCCGCGGGCCCGCCGCCAGCGCCCCGGAGGCGACGTGCAGGTCCCGCACGAACGACGGATTGTCGGCGAGGCTGTCGAAGACGTCCCGCACGCCCAGCAGCGGCCGGGGGTCGGCGCCGTCCTGCAGGGCCAGCGGGACCAGTTCCTCCCGGCGTTGCCCCTCGATCTCGATCGGCTCGCCCGCGTAGTCCTCGCCCTGCAGGTAGCGGAACCAGCCGGCCACCGCCAGCGTCATCAGCGGGTGCGGCCGGTCGGCCTCGATCGCCTCGCGGATGGAGGGCAGTAGGTAGGACGGCATCTTGGTGGACCCGCGCCGGCACAGCCGGCTCAGCTGGTCGGCGATCTCCGGGTTGGCCAGCCGCTCGAGCAGGGTCGCCTTGTAGGCGTCCAGGTCCAGGCCGGCGACGCGGGGGAGCAGCGGGATGATCTCGTCGACGAGGGCGCTGATGTATGCGGCGTACGCCGGGTCGGCCAGCACCTCCGCCGTCGTCCGGTAGCCGGCCAGGTAGCCCAGGTAGCCGAGCGCGCAGTGGCTGGCGTTCAGCAGCCTCTTCTTGGTCAACTCGTACGGCGCGACGTCGTCGACGAACTGCACCCCGACGTGCTCCAGCGGCGGGCGGCCGTTGCAGAACGAGTCCTCCACCACCCACTGGGAGAACGGTTCGGTGATCACCGGCCACCCGTCGGCGACCCCGAACGCGCGCGCGACCTCGTCCCGCTCCTGCGGCGTCGTCTCCGGGGTGATCCGGTCGACCATGCTGCTCGGGAAGGCGACATGTTCCGTGATCCACGCCGCCAGCTCGGGGTCGCGCAGTTCGGCGAAGGACGTCACCATGGTGCGGGCCGCGACCCCGTTGGCCGGGATGTTGTCACAGGAGAGCACGGTGAACGGTGCGACGCCGGCCCGCCGCCGCCGGTCCAGCGCCGCGACGAGGTAGCCGAAGACGGTCGTCGGTCGCTCCGGTTCCGCCAGCTCGGCGGCCACCACCGGGTCGCCGGCCGCGAACACGCCAGCGGCGTCGACCAGGTAGCCGTTGCCGGTGATGGTCATCGTCACCAGCCGGGTGGCCGGGTCGCTGAGCACGTCCAGCACCTCGGGGCCCTGCTCGGGCCCGTACAGATAGCTGTTCATCACGCCCACCACGCGGGCGGTGCTGCCCCGCGCGCCGCGCTCGACCACGAGGTAGAGGCAGTCCTGGGCCCGCATGACCTCGCCCATTTGCGGCGACCGGAGCCCCACGCCGGTGACCCCCCAGTCGTCGGCCAGCCCACGCCGGGCCACGTCGTCGAAGTAGACCGCCTGGTGAGCGCGGTGGAAGCCGCCGACGCCGATGTGCACCACGCCCGGCCGCAGGGCAGCCCGCTCGTAACCGGGGGCGTTCACGGCCTCCGGCAGGCTGTGCAGCGTGGCGTCGGTGAGGGCGGTGGCGGTCCGCGCATCCGTGTCGTGAGCAGGCATATGTTGATCCGTTCAGGCAGTGCGTGCTGGTGGTCCCTGCGGCATACGCGCGTCGCGGCGCAGGGCAGGGTGGGCCGTGTGTCCTCACTACCCGGGAGAAGGACCGCTACACCGCCCGCCCGCCCCGCGTGATCAAGGGATCGGTGCCAGTGCCGCCGGCGTGTCGGGGCACGAATCCCTTGGTCACGCGGCGGGAGGCGGAACGGGGAGCGGGCCGCCCGGCGATAGGATGCCGCCGTGGACGAGGCGGCGGACGGCGAGTGGCTGGCCGCGGCGCTCACCGCCTGGCTTGACCGGCTGACGTTTGTGGACCTCACGACCGACGAGGTGACGGCGCGGGTCATCGCATCGGTGGCGGAGTGGGCGGGCGGCCAGGGGTGGCGGGTCTACCGCCGGGCGCCGAGCGTGCTGCCGTTGCCGCCGCCGCTGTCCCGGCAGCATTCGGTCCTCGACGTCGCCATCGCGCGCCCGGCCGGCCCGCCCGTCGCCGTCGAGGTCGACCACACGGACCGCCACCGTACCGTCGAGAAGCTGCTCGCGGAGGCCGCCGCCGGCCGGGTCCCGATCTGGGTGCGCTGGGGTGCGGGACGCTTCGTCCCGCCCCCGCTGCCGGTCCGCATGGTGACCTGCGAGGTGACCCGGTACAACGGGCCGGCCGGTCAGGGCCGGCGGCACGCGCGGGTGCCCGCCATCGAGCGGCCGCCGCCCGCGCACTCCGTCGACGGCGCCGCCGTCGGGGCCGCCGATGCGCTGCCCATCCCGTTCGCGGACACCGACGGCTGACGCCTCGCCCGCCGCCTACTCGAACCGGGCCGGGTCCCCGGTGCCCCGGCGGACGATCTCCGGCTCATCCTGCGAAAGGTCGATCACCGTGGTCGGTACGGTGCCGCAGTCGCCCGAGTCCAGCACCGCGTCGATCGCGTGGTCGAGCCGTTCCTTGATCTCCCAGCCCTGCGTCATCGGTTCGTCGTCGTCCGGCAGGAGCAGGGTGCTGGACAACAGCGGCTCGCCGAGCTCGGTGAGCAGCGCCTGCGTGACGACGTGGTCGGGGATGCGGACGCCGACCGTCTTCTTGCGCGGGTGCAGCAGCCGGCGCGGCACCTCCCTGGTGGCAGGCAGGATGAACGTGTACCCGCCCGGCGTCGCCGCCTTGACCGCGCGGAACAGCGCGTTGTTGACCTGGACGAACTGACCGAGCTGGGCGAAGTCCCGGCACACCAGGGTGAAGTGGTGGCCGCTGCCGAGGCGACGGATCTCCCGGATCCGGTCGATGCCGTCCCGGTTGCCGAGCCGGCACCCGAGGGCGAAGCAGGAGTCCGTCGGGTAGGCGACGAGCCCGTCCCGGCGGACGACCTCCGCCACCTGGCGGATCGTCCGGGCCTGTGGGTTGTCCGGGTGTACGTCGAAGTACGTCGCCATGCGACGGAGCTTAGGAGCGGAGCGCGCCGGGGCGCCCGTTCGGGGGCGGGGTTGACAGCCGTAAAGGTTAGGCTAACCTAACCGGCGTGTTCGGAGCTGACGACCTGCGGTTCGATCCCCGTGGCGACGGGCTGCGTGGCGACGGGCTGCGGCTGGGTTACCACGGCAGGCAGGTCGTCCACGACGCCTCGGTCGCGCTGCCGACCGGCGCCGTCACGGCGCTGGTCGGCCCGAACGGCAGCGGCAAGTCGACGCTGCTGCGGGCCCTGGCGCGACTGCACCGCCCGACCGGCGGCGACGTGCTGCTCGGGGACGGCACGTCGGCGCTGGCACTGTCCGCCAAGGACTTCGCCCGGCGCGTCACGCTGCTCGCCCAGAGCCGGCCCACCCCGAGCGGGGTCACCGTCCGCGACGTGGTGGGGTACGGCCGGCACCCGTACCGCGGCCGGTGGCGCGGCGACGACCCGGACGGACCGCGCGCGATCGCGTGGGCCATGACCGTCACCGGCGTGGAGCCGATGGCCGGCCGCGCCGTCGACGAGCTGTCCGGCGGCGAGCTGCAACGGGTCTGGCTGGCCACCTGCCTCGCCCAGGACACCCGGGTGCTGCTGCTGGACGAGCCCACCACGTTCCTCGACCTGCGCTACCAGGTGGAGATCCTCGACCTGGTGCGCGACCTCGCCGACGAGCACGGCGTCGCGGTCGGCGTCGTGCTGCACGACCTCAACCAGGCGGCCGCGGTCGCCGACCGGGTGGTCCTGCTGCACGGCGGGGTCGTCCTGGCCAGCGGCGACCCGGTCGACGTCTTCACGCCGGACCGGCTCAGCACCGCGTACGGCATCCCGGTCGAGGTGTCCGCCGAGCCGACCACCGGCCTGGTCACCACCCGCCCGGTCGGCCGGCACAGCAACCGCCCGCGCCCCCGCACCACCGTCCCACCCGGAACCGCCCCTTCGACGAACGGCAGAACGAACCCATGACCCGACTCCGCACCCTCGCCGCCGCGCTCGCGGCAACCCTCGCCCTGGCGGCCTGCGGCACCACCGAGGAACCGGCCGCCGGCGGCGGCGCCACGCCCACCGCCGGCGGGCCGGTCACCGTCACCGACAGCCGCGGCAAGGCGGTGACGTTGCAGGCGCCCGCCACCAAGGTCGTGGGCCTGGAGTGGGGCGAGGTCGAGATGCTCGTCTCGCTCGGCGTCCAGCCGGTCGGCGTCGCCGACGTCAAGGGCTTCAGCACCTGGAACACCGCGGTGAAGCTCGACGCGGGCGTCAAGGACGTCGGCACCCGCAACGAGCCGAGCGTCGACTCGATCGCCGCCCTCCAGCCGGACCTCGTGGTGCTCGGTTCCGACGCGGCGGCGACGCTCGCGCCGCAGCTGGAGAAGTTCGTGCCCGTCCTCGTCACCAAGGGCAGCGACGCGACCCGCAACCTCGACCGCCTGCGCGACGACTTCACGCTGATCGCCACGGCGGTCGGCAAGCAGGACAGGGCCGCGCAGGTGCTGGCCGACTTCGACGCCGCCCTGGCCGCCGGCAAGAAGAAGATCACGGACGCCGGCGCGGCGGGCCGGGAGTTCGCGATCGCGGACGGGTGGAAGGAGGGCAGCGCGATCTCGATCCGGATGTTCGGCCAGGGCGCCCTCGTCTCCCAGGTCGGTGTCGAGCTCGGGCTGCGCAACGCCTGGGCCGGCAAGGTGGACGAGGTGTGGGGGCTCGGCCAGACCGACGTCGAGGGACTCAACGCGCTGAAGGGCAAGGACGTCCACTTCTTCTACAACGCCTCCGACGGCGTCGACGTCTTCGCCGACGGCCTGCGCGGCAATGCGGTCTGGACGGCGCTGCCGTTCGTCGCGCGCGGCCAGCTGCACAGGATGCCCAACGGCATCTGGACCTTCGGCGGGCCGCTGTCCTGCCAGCAGTACCTGGACCAGCTCGTGCGGGTCTTCGCCCCTTGAGCCGGGTCGCCGTCGCCGTGGCGCGGGCGGAACCGGTGGGCCGCCCGGCCCCGCCCGCCCGGCCACCGGTCGCCCCGGTGCGGATCGCCGCGCTGGCCGCGGCCGCCGGCACCGCCGTGCTGCTGCTGGCGGCCGTCCACCTCACCCAGGGCACCAGCGACGTCGGCGCCGCCGACCTGCTCGGGCTGCTCG
>DASQDS010000606.1:0-6667 GCA_035634075.1 Pilimelia sp.
CGCCAGCGTCCACGCCGCGCGCTAGCGCGGCGTTGTCGCTCCGGGCCAGGTAGCTCAGTTGGTACGAGCGTCCGACTGAAAATCGGAAGGTCGGCGGTTCGACCCCGCCCCTGGCCACATAGCCTTTCGCCGGGCTACAGCCCCGCCCACCTGCGGCAACGCACGGTGGGCGGTGTGCTGTCCAGGCTGAATTCGCATGATCATAGTCGGCGCCGGTCCGCATGCCGGTTCCCCTTACGCTGACACGCATGCCAACCGGGGAAGGTGCCGACCGCACACAGCCGCCCGCGCCTCCGCCTTGCCCAGCCTGCCGAGCCCCCGCCGCACAATCATCGGACCCCCGGGACGTGAGCCGGTCCGTCTGCTACTGCGGCCACCCGCGCTACTACGACGACAAGCATGTCGATGGCTCCTGCCCCTGCCTCGTCCGAGACGCCCGCTGAAGCCACCGCGTCCCATCACCTACCGGGGTACTCCGCGTGGATGTCGCCGTCGAACAGCCGCCAGTGAAAGTCGTTCATCCGCGCCGCAGCCGGCGCGTGCCGGGCGAGGACCCGCGCCGCGGCCGCCGGTACGTCCCGCGGGATGTCGCCGCTCGCGCACCGGCGCACGTACCTGTTGCGGGCGACCGGGCCACCGCTGGCCGGCACCGGCACCCCGCACACCGTGGTGACCAGCCAGTTCACCAGCCGCATCGCCGCGTAGTCGGCATCGTGGCCGACGTGGCGGGCGACGAAGTCGCGCTCGGCGGGCGACAGGTCGAACCGGGGCGAGGTGGCCAGACCGAAATCCACGAGGTAGAGCCCATCATCGTCGGCCCGCATGTTGCCGAAGTGGCCGTCCATGTGCAGTAGTTCGCGGCTGCGCAGGAACGCCACCACCTCGAACAACTGCCGCTCGAACTCCCCCGCCCTGGCGATCGGGTCGGTCAGCCAGTGGGAGAGCGGGCGGGGGACGTACTCGAGAAACACGAGGCTGAACGCCGCAGTGGCCAGCTCTTCGAAGCGGATGCGCACACCCGGCGCTCCCCCCGAACTGGGCGACAACCGCGTCGACGTCACGGTGCTCGGACGCGACAGGCGGGCGGCCGGGCAGCACCCGCCAGTGGTACAGCAACGGGAAGGCCTCCGCCTCACCGCCGAGGACTCCCTTGGTGACAACCATGTTCCCGGCCAGCTCGCGCCAAGCGCCGAAGCCGGGGCCGGCGAGGCGGTGCATGCCGTACTGGCAGTAGGTCGGCAGGTCGAACAGGTTCGCCGTGCTGTGCGGATGAGCCAGCTCCCGGTCGGTTATCGGGATCCGCTTGACGAACACCGGCACGCCGTCCACGTCGAGCACCGAGGAGCCGCCGCCCACGCCCACGGCGCTGACGGGCGCCGCGCGGACGGACGCCGCCAACTCGTCGTCGTCGCGGGCGGCGAGCGAGGCCGAGATGCGGTCGTGACGAACATGTCGGACGGTCTGCATCGCGCCCCATCATGCCAACGGCGGCGGCGCCAAAACGCCCCTGATCCGCTCAGGCTCCACCCGTGGACGAGCGGGTTGTCGACGGGGGCATCCAGGCGCCTGGCCCGGAGTGACGTCAGCCCACCTTCAGTTGCCGAGGGCGCGGCGCAGGTCCTTCATCAACAGCAGCAGGTGCATCGGGTCGGTGGGGCTCGCCTCGAACTGGCCAGGCCGAGGTAGAAGTCACGGGCAGCATCGGTCTGACAATGGATGAGCACCGCGCGAACGCCGATCACCTCAGCAGCGGCCGCGACGCGCCGCCCACCGAACTCCCGCACCGCGACACGGCCGGCCCCGCCACACCTGCGACCGGGCGGGACCCTCCTATGCGGAGGGACCCGCCCGGTCCGGTGATTCAGTGCTGATCGGTCAGGAGACGACCAGGGTCAGCTGCCCGGTGGCGTTGGCGGCGTGGTCCGCGTCCGCCGCCCGGAAGGTGCGGTATTGGTACGTGCCGCGCGCGGTCGGCCGGATGGCGAACGAGTAGGTGCTCGTCGCCGACAGGTTCGCGGTGGTCACGTTCGTCCACGCCCCGCCCACCAGGCGCTGGAGGACGACCGGCTGGCCGGCGTGCGCCGGCGTGACGCTGCCGGAGAGGGTGGCCGTGGCGCCGAGCGCGATCGATCCGCTGGACAGCGTGCCGGTGATGAGCGGCCGCACGGCGACGGCCACGTCCTTGGCGTTCAGCGCGCCGATCAGCGTCGGCGTGCCGCCGAGGAAGTAGCGGTAGCTGATCCCCCACGACGGCTTGTGGCTGAAGCTCAGCCCACCAGCCGCGTCGCTGGTGACCGTGGTCAGCAGCGTCCACGTCGTGGTGCCCTGGCGCTGCCAGTACAGGCCGACCGGGACGCCCGCCTGAGGCGCACCGGTGTCCCTGCGGATGATCTTCCCGGTGACTGCCACCGCGTACGAGACCGTCACACTGGCCGGCGTCGCGGTCGTGGTGATGAGCGGCGCCGCGATCCGGACGGTGGCGACCGGGCTCAACACGCCCGCCCGGTCCTTCACCCAGACGGCGAAGGCGTAGCTGGCCGCCGTAAGGCCCGTGACGGCAACCCCCGTGCTCGTGCCCGCGTAGACGGGCGTACCGGCGGTCGGCGAGGCCGGCGGGGTAGCACCCACGGCGCTGCGCACGATCACCGAGTCGAGGTCGCTGATCCCGGTCGGCAACGTCCAGCTCAGCGTGGCGCCCTGATAGGTGCCCCGAACACTGAGCTCGGTGACCGCCGCGGGCGCGACATTGACGGTGCGGAAGGTGCTGGTGTAGCTGCCGGTGTGGGTGGCCCCACCCGCGTCCCGCACGGCGCCCACCACGATGCGGTACGGCGTGTAGTCGTGGAGCGGCGCCCCGGGGCTGATCGTGACGGTTTTCGTCGCCGCGTCGTACTCCGGCGTGGCTTCGATGGCGGCACCGGTCACCCCGTGCAGGAGTCGCACCGTCGTGCTGTCCACCGACGCCGGGTCGAGCTCTCGCTCGAAGGTGACGGTCGGGCGCGTCGCCACGGGCACGTTGAGCGCGTACTCGGCGGGTGCCACGTCGCGGACCCACAGCCGCTCCCCCGGCGTCGTCGCGGGGGTGGAACCGAGCGTCGACACCGACACCGTGTAGCCCCGGTTGTCCCGGCCACCGTTGTAGTTGCGCACGGCAATGTAGACCGACCCGGCGGGAACCGTGGCCTCCACAATCTCCGTCGCGTCAGTCACGTCCAGGTCGTCCGCCCGACCGAGCAGTCGTAGTTCGGCGTCGTAGACCTCGAGGACCGGGTCGAAATTGTGCGAGCGCGCACCCACAAAGGACGGCGGGTCGACCTCGATCCGTACGCCCTGCTGTCCCGGCGCCTGGTAGCGGTACCAGTCGACGTCCCCCTCAATCCCAACGTTGCCGGTTGCGGTACCGGCCAGGACAGTGGCGCGCGCCGGCGTCCCGTTGGTGTCACCGACGTTCGGCTGCGCGAACTCGCCTCCGTAGGTGCCACCGACGGCATGGAAGGCGTCGACGATCCCGTTGCCGTAGAACGGGTCGATGCCCCGCGGGCCGGCGTCCCGAGCGGTGGCCTTGATCCGGTTAGCGACCTGTGTGGCGGTGAATGACGGGTAGCGTGCCAGCACGAGGGCCGCGACGCCGGACACCAGCGGTGCAGAGAAGGACGTCCCGTTCTCGACCGAGTAAGTCCTGCCCGGGAAGGTGGAGGCGATCCCGAACCCCGGTGCTGAAACGTCAACCCAGTCACCCCAACTGCTGAAGTCGACGCTGGCGCCGCTGCTGTCGGTGGCGCCCACTGCCAGCACCCCGGGATACGCGGCGGGGTAGACCGGCACGTCGCCGGCCTCGTTGCCGGCCGCCGCCACCAGTACCGCGCCCCTGCTGGCCGCGTACTCCACGGCGGCAAGCTCCGCGCTGCTTGCTTCGAAGCCGGCGAAGGACATGTTGATCACTTTGGCGCCGTGATCCGCGGCCCAGCGGATGCCCTCGACGATATCGGAGGTCAGGAACGAGTTGCCGCTTGACGCCTTCACCGGCATGACGCGGCCATTCCAGGCGGCGCCCGCCACGCCCACGGCGTTGTTGGTGTTCGCCGCGGCGACACCGGCGACCAACGTGCCATGGCCGTACGTGTCTGTCGTGGAAGCGCCCGGCGACACGGCGTTGTATCCCGGCACAACCCGACCGGCGAGATCCGGGTGGCTGGCGTCGACACCCGAGTCGATGACCGCGATGACCTGGGAGGGCGCTGACCGGATGACGTCCCACGCCTGCGGGAGTCGGGCAAGCGACAGGTATTGCTGGTTGCTGCCGTAGAAGGTGTCGTTGGGCACGACCGCCGCGGTGCGGTAGTAATCCAACGATACGGAGTCGACGGCGGCGTCCTGGCTCAGCTCGCGGAGCGCCGTCTTGGCGTCGCCATCGATGTTCACCTTGACGAAGCCCGCGACGGCGGGCTCGCCCGCCAGCGAAGCTCCCCGGCTGGCGAGTGCCCTCTGTCGGCTAGCGGCAGGGGCCTTGCTGTCGAAGCGCACCAGCACGTGGTCCTTGGCGAAGGACGGTGCGGTGGTAGCTGGCCGCTCCGGACGTGGAAGCTTGTTCAGCCCGATGGCTGGAGCGGCGGTGGAGTCGGTCGGGTCGGCGAAGGCGTAGGGAGTGGCGACACCCACGCCGACGAGGACGAGCGCGGCCAGCAGGCCGCGGCGAAGCAACACGAGATTTTCCCCCCGGAAAAGGCGATGAGCTCGGCAGTTTGCCAGAGCCCCAGTGCCCGCGCATAGCCGGACACCGATACCCGGGCGAAGCTCCCTAAACGTGCAAACGGCTCTGTTTGATCTCCCTGGGCGGGGGAAGACTTCGCTAGCGGGTCGCCATTCGCGAGGCCCACCAGAGGCCCGCCGAGTAGCAGCCGAAAGGAACACCGATGAGACTCCCGCGCTCCCGTGGGCCGCTCTCGGCCGAGGTTTTCGCAGCTCTGGCGCGACCGCCGCACGACCTGCGGGCCGGCCTCGCCACCGCACTGCCGACCGGTCAGGACCCGCTCACCGACGAAGATCTCCAGCTCACCCTCTTCGCGTGCTACGAGTTGCACTACCGGGGCTGGGACGGCGTGGACGACCGCTGGGAGTGGCAACCATCACTGCTGGCGCTGCGCGCGGCGGTCGAGGAACGGTTCGAGGCGGGCCTGCGTACCCTCGTCGGCCCGCAACCCCCGTGCCCGCCGGCCGGTGTGCCGGGCGCGCTGGCCGCGTTGGTGGCTGCCGACGACGGCCCGCCGCTTTCCCGGTACCTGGAGCGCCGGGCGAGCGCCGCGCAGTTCCGGGAGTTCGTCACCCACCGGTCGGTCTACCACCTCAAGGAGGCCGACCCGCACACGTTCGCCATTCCTAGGCTCGACGGGGCCGCCAAGGCCGCGCTGGTCGAGATCCAGATCGATGAGTACGGCGGCGGCCAGTTGCACCGCATGCACGCCGAGCTGTTCCGCACGATGATGGGCAGCCAGGGGCTGGACACGGCGTACGGGGCACACGTGGACGCTGTGCCGGCCGTGACGCTGGCCACGAACAACGTGATGTCGCTGTTCGGCCTGCACCGCCGGCACCGGGGCGCCCTGCTCGGCCACCTGGCCGCGTTCGAGATGACCTCGTCGCTGCCCAACCGCCGCTACGGCAACGCCCTGCGCCGCCTGGGCGGCTCCGCCGCGGCCACCCGGTTCTTCGACGAGCACGTCGAGGCGGACGCGGTCCACGAGCAGATCGCCGCCCACGACATGTGCGGGCAGTTCTGCGCGGCGGAGCCGGCCGCCACGGCCGACGTCCTGTTCGGGGCCGCCTGCGCGCTGCGGCTGGACGGCCTGTTCGCCGGCCACCTGCTGGCCAGGTGGGCCGCCGGCGCCACATCGCTGCGGGCGGCCGAATACCGGGCCGAGGAGCATCGGGCCCAGGCGCAACGGGCGTTGGTCGGCCAGGCGGCCGCATGACCGGGCGGCTGCCGATCGAGTACGTGCTGCCGCTGCGCTGGACGGCCGACGAAGGGCTGGCCGAGCTGGCGGCGTACGTCCGCCGGCTGGCCACCATCGCGGACGTGACGGTGGTGGACGGTTCGCCACCGGAGTCGTTCGCCGCGCACGCCGCCGCGTTCGCCGGCGCGGCCCGCCACGTGCCGCCCGATCCGGACCTGTGCTTCGCCAACGGCAAGGTGAACGGCGTCACGACCGGGCTGCGCCACGCCCGGCACGAGCACGTCGTCATCGCGGACGACGACGTCCGGTACGACGATGATGCGCTGCGCGCCGTGCACGGGCTGTTGGATCGCTACGAGCTGGTCCGGCCGCAGAACTACTTCGCCCCGCTGCCGTGGCACGCCCGCTGGGACACCGCCCGGACGCTGCTGAACCGCGCGTTCGGCGCCGACTACCCCGGCACGCTGGCGGTACGCCGGGCGACGCTCGCCGCGACCGGCGGGTACGACGGCGACGTGCTCTTCGAGAACCTGGAGCTGATCCGGACGGTGCGCGCACACGGCGGCACCGAGGCGCGGCCACTCGGCCTGTACGTGCGCCGGCAGCCGCCGGACGTGACGCGGTTCTGGTCGCAGCGCGTCCGGCAGGCGTACGACGACCTCGCCCAGCCGACGCGGTTGGTGACCTTCCTCGGGGTCGGACCGGCGGTGCTGGCG
>DASQDS010000607.1:0-3677 GCA_035634075.1 Pilimelia sp.
CGAATCTCTCCTGCGCCCGTTCGGCGTGCACCATGGGCGCCACCGGGCGGAACTGCTCGCGCCCCTTCACCTCGTTCAACCTGGTGGTCATCTCCTGCTCACCCGGGTGGGCGAGCAGGGAGCGGTGGCCCAGCGCGCGCGGCCCGTATTCGGCCCGGCCCTGGTACCAGGCGACGATCCCGTTCTGCGCGAGCACGCGGGCGGCCTCCGCCGCGATCGACTCCGGCCGGGTGTAGGGCAGCGCGGCGCGCCGCAGCTCCGCCTCGATCTCCTCATCGGAGAAGCCGCGGCCGAGGGCGGCGCCGGGCATCGGCGCGACGCTTTCCCCCGCGGTCCGCGCCACGTGCAGGGCGGCGCCCAGCGCGGTGCCCGCGTCACCCGCGGCCGGTTGCACCCACACGCGCTCGTACGGGCCCTCGGCGGCAAGCCGGGCGTTCGCAACGCAGTTCAGCGCCACGCCGCCCGCCATGGTCAGGGTCCGCGGGCCGCCCGCCGCCTCGTAGGTCCACCGGGCGAGCTCGAGGATGACCTCCTCGATCCGCGTCTGCACGCTGCACGCCAGGTCGGCGTGTTCCTCGCTGAACTCGCCGTCGGCCGGCTTCGCCAGGCTCGGCCAGTCGATCCGCTCCACCTGGAAGCCGCCGTCCGGCGTCGTCCGCACCAGCTCGCGCAGCATGGGCAGGAGCTTGGGCTGGCCGTACGACGCCAGCGCCATCACCTTGTACTCGTCGCTCGAGCGCAGGAAGCCGAGGTGCTCGGTCAGGTCCTCGTAGAGCAGGCCGATCGAATGCGGCAGCTCCTGGGTGGCCAGCTGCTCCAGGTGCCCGTCGCGGTACACACCGGCGAGGTGGCTGGCCACCTCGCCGCGACCGTCCATGACCAGGACGGCGGAGTCCCCGCCGTGCTGGTCGGCCGGTACCGCGAGGCCCGCCGAGGCGGCGTGCGCCACGTGGTGCGGCACGAACGTGACGATGCCTGGGTCCAGGCCGGGCAATGCGGTAGCCAGGAAGTGCGGTGCCCGCTTGGCGTACTCGATCCGGAGCCAGTCCCACGGGTCGGTCAGCCCCAGGTGATCGGCGCGCCGGCACATGCCGGGGTCGAAGGAGTACGCCACCGCGTCCAGGTCGGCGGGGTGGATGCCGGCTTCGGCGAGGCACCAGGCCGCCGACAGTTCCGGCAGTTCCCACGCCGCGAACGGCACCGGTCTCTTGCCATGCTTGCGCCGGCTGAAGCGCTCCTCCTCGGCGGCGGCCACCACGCGGCCGTCGACGACGAGGGCGGCGGCCGGATCGTGGAAGATCGCGTTGATGCCCAGTACCCGCATGGTGCGCGGCATACCCCTCTGATCATCTTTCTAACCGCTGATGTCCGGCCGGGCGTGTACGGTCCGCCTGGCGGGGTAAGGCCACGTCGTGGCTGTTGTAGAACGAGTGGTCCAGGCCCCACCCGAGCAGGTGTTCGCGGTGCTCGCCGACGCGTGGACGTACAGCGACTGGGTGGTCGGCACCGCGCACATCCGGGACGTGGACGCGAGCTGGCCCGCCCCCGGCTCACGGCTGTACCACAAGGCGGGGCCGTGGCCGTTCTCGGTGCGCGACAGCACGGTGGTGCTGTCCTGCAAGGAGCCGACCGAGCTCGTGGTGCAACCGCGCCTGTGGCCGCTGGGTGAAGCCACGGTCGCGCTACGGCTGACCCCCGTGGGCGACGGCGCCACCAGGATCATCATGGCGGAGGACTTCGCGGCCGGCCCCCTGCGGTGGCTGCGCACCAAGGTCAACGATCTGGTGCTGCACTACCGCAACCGCGAGTCGTTGCGCCGGCTCTCCGACATCGTCCTGCGCAAGCATGCGGCCGGGCAGCCCGACGGCGGCACCGGCGACGCGTCGGGCGCGCAGCGTTGAGCCGACCGAACGGCACGGCCGGCACTCCCGACAGCACGGGCACTCCCGACGGCACGGCCGGCACACCCGACGCCGCGGCGGCCCAGTCCGCCGCGGCCGCGGAACGCGACGCCGGCGGCGTGGCGGGCGCCCGTACGAAGACGGTCGTCGTGGCCGGCGCGAGCGCCGGCATCGGGCGGGCGGTGGCACAGGCGTACGCCCAACGAGGCCACCGGCTCGTGTTGCTGGCCCGCGGCGCGGCCGGCCTGGCCGCCGCGGAGCGGGACTGCCGAGGGCTCGGCGCCACCGGCGTGCTCGCCGTCGAGTGTGACGTCGCCGACGCGGACGCCGTCGATGCGGCGGCACAGGCTGCGGTGGACCGGTTCGGCGCCATCGACGTGTGGATCAACAACGCGATGGTGTCGGTCTTCGCCCCCACGTGGGAGATCACCGCTGCGGAGTTCCGTCGGGTGACAGAGGTCAACTACCTGGGGACGGTGCATGGCACCCTCGCGGCGTTGCGGCACATGCGGCCGCGCGGCGCCGGGACGATCGTCCAGATCGGTTCCGCGCTCGCGTACCGCGGCATCCCCCTGCAGTCGGCGTACTGCGCCAGCAAGCACGCCATCCAGGGGTTCGTCGACTCGCTGCGCCCCGAACTGCTGCGGGAGTACCCGGGCGTGCGCGTCACGATGGTGCAGATGCCGGCGATGAACACGCCGCAGTTCTCCTGGGTCCGCACCCGGCTGCCCCGGCACCCCCAACCCGTGCCCCCGATCTTCCAGCCGGAGGTGGCGGCCACCGCGATCATGTGGGCGGCCGACCACGCCCCCCGCGAGGTCAACGTCGGCGGTCCGACGCTGCGCGCGCGGCTCGGCAACATCGTCGCGCCCGGGCTGCTCGACCGGTACCTGGCCCGCAGCGGCTACGACGCCCAGCAGACGGACGAGAAGATCGACCTGTCGCAGTGGCGCGACAACGTCGACAAGCCGGCCGACGACGATGCCGACCGCGGGGCCCATGGCGTCTTCGACGACATCGCCCGCACCCGGTCGTACGCGCTGTGGGCGGTCACCCACAAGCCGGCCGTCGGCGCGCTGGCGGCCGGCGCCCTCGGCTTGGCCGCCATCGCCCTGAACCGGCTGACGTCGAACCGGCTGTCATCAAACAGCTGACGTCGTAACCGGCTGACGTCGAACGGGCTGACGTCGAACGGGCTGACGTCGAACCGGCTGGAATCAACCCGCGACGCCTACGGTCCGCGGCTGGGCGGGGGGTCGAACGGCGGCTGGAACGGCCGCCCGCCCGGGCGCCTGACGGTGACGGCGCCGGTGGCGCCGTCGATCTCCACGGACCAACCGCCCTCGTGCACGAGGCTGTGGTGCCACCGGCACAGGAGGACGAGGTTGCCCGCGTCGGTGCGCCCGCCACGTGCCCACGGCACGACGTGGTGCGCGTCGGACCACGCGGACGGCGCTCCACAGCCAGGAAACCGGCATCCGCGGTCGCGCGCGTGCAGCGCCTTGCGCAACCAGGCCGGGACGAGCCGGTGGCTGCGCCCGACTTCGACGGGCTGGCCCCGGGCGGGGTCGAGCACCACCCGCCAGACGTCTGCGTCGCACGCCAGCCGCTGGGCGACCTCGTCCGGGACGTCGCCGACCCAGTCGAGCCACGCCGGCTCCGGCAGGTGCGGGACACCGGCCTCACTCAGTGGATCGCTGCCTGGTCCCCCGTGGCCGGCCGCGCTGGTGGCCGCTCCGCCAGCCAGCCGCGACGGCACACCCGGCCGGGAGGAAG
>DASQDS010000608.1:0-2296 GCA_035634075.1 Pilimelia sp.
CGCCGCCTCGCGCACCGCCAGCCGGGCGGCCGCCACGGCCGCCTCCGCCCGCCCGATCCGGGCCCGCACGGCGGGCAGGCCGCCCAGGCCACGGGCGGTGGCGTGCGCCACCGCCGCGTCCACCGCCGCCTGGGCCACCCCGACGTAGACCGCGGCGTAGCTGGCCACCATCCAGTGCGGCATCAGCTGCGCGACCACCACCGCGAGGCCGTCCACCCCGCCGACCAGCGTGTCGGCCGGGACGGTGACGTCCAGGTGCAGGTCGTGCGACGAGGTGGCCCGCATGCCCAGCGCGTCCCAGGTGGGCTCCACGTGCAGGCCCGGCGTACCGGCCGGCACCAGGAACTGCGACACCAGCGCCGGGTCCTCCGCGCTGCGCGCCGCCACCAGGTACGCGTCCGCGTGCCCCGCCCCCGAGCAGAACGTCTTGCTGCCCTTGATGTGGTAACCGTCGGCGACCGGCCGGTACTGCGTGGACAGTTGGGACAGCCGCGACCCGACGCCGCGTTCGCTCATCGCCACCGCGTACCAGGAGCCCGCCGCGGCGTCGGCGAGGAACCGGTCCCGCGCCGCCAGCGCCGCCGACGGAATGCCCAGGGTCTCCGCCATGTCGTCGTTGACCGCGGAGAGCGCGCCGGTGACCGAGGCGTGCATGTTGTAGACCAGCGCGGTGGCACCGTTGCCGCGCGCCAGCTGGTCCGCCACGTCGACGTACCGGGCGAAGGACGCCCCGCCGCCGCCCAGCGCCGGTGCCACCATCAGCCCGAACAGGCCGGCCTCGCGCAGGTCCGCGAAGTCCTCCACCGGGAACGTGCCGTCCCGGTCGTGCGCCGCGGCCCGGGCCGCGAACCGCGGCGCCAGCCTGCTGGCCGCCGCGAGCGGATCACCCGCCATCCGTACTCCCCTCCACCTTCACGCCGCGGCCCTGATAGAGCACCGCGGTGGTCCACGTCGGCACGATCCGCGCCGCGCCGCGCCGGGCCACCAGCCACCGGGCCGTGCCCCACACCGTCGGCCGCGCCCCGCGCACGGCCAGCGGGACGCCGTGCCGGGCGCACAGCGCCACCAGCTCGGCCGGGTCCACGAACAGCGCCGGGTCGTGGATGCCGCGCGGCACGCCCGGCAACCGTTCCGCCAGCGTGACCACCAGTAGGCGGCTCAGCACCGTGGCGTTGAGCGTGTCGACGACCAGTACGCCGCCCGGGCGCAGCACCCGGCACAGCTCCGCCACCACCGCCGGCAGGTCGGGCACGTGCTCCAGCAGCTCGCCGGCGACCACGACGTCGGCGCTGCCGGACGCCAGGGGCAGCGCGACCGCGTCGGCCCGCAGCGGGCGTACGCCGTGGCCGGCCGCGAGGGCGAGCGCGGAGCCGATCAGATCCACCCCGACATGCCGGTAGCCCTTGCCCGCCACGTGCGGCGCGAGCAGCCCGCCGCCGCAGCCCACATCGAGCAGGACGGCGCCCGGCCGGGTCGCCGGCGGCACCAGCGCCCCGCGGGCGGCGGCCAGCCAGTGCAACGCCGCGAACACGCCGGTCGGCCGCCACCACTGGTCGGCCAACTCGTCGTACTGACGGGGATCGTTGCGCGGGAGGGTCCGCATGGCATCGAGCGTGACACGCCGCGGCGGTCCCAGCCACACGAGCGACGCAGCGGTTCCCCCAACCCGCGGGCAACGCCTACCGTGTCCGCTGTGCCAAGTCGCGCATGGACCCTGCTGCGGGCCGCCCACCCCGAACCCGGCGCCGCGGTCACGGCCGTGGCCGCCCTCCTGGCGGTCGGTGTCGGGCTCGGCCCGGCCGGCGTCGTTGCCGTCGCGGCCGCCGTGCTGAGCAGCCAGCTCGCCGTCGGCTGGGTCAACGACTGGCTCGACGCCGGCCGGGACGCCGCCGCCGGACGTACCGACAAACCGGCCGCCACCGGCGCGATCAGCCGGCGGGCGGTCGGCGTCGCCGGCCTGGTCGCGGCCCTCGCCACCGTGCCGCTCGCCTTCGCCTCCGGTGCCGCCGCGGGTGTCGCGCTCACCGCGGCCCTGGTCAGTGCCCTGCTCTACGACTGGCCGCTCAAGTTCACCGCCGCCTCGGTCCTGCCCTACCTCTTCTCGTTCGCCGCCCTGCCCGCGTTCGTCGTCCTCGCCGCGCCCGGCGCGCCCAGGCCGCCGGCGTGGCTGCTGGCCGCCGGCGGCCTGCTGGGCGGCGGAGCGCACTTCGCCAACGCGCTGCCCGACCTCGGCGACGACGCCCGCACCGGGGTGCGCGGTCTGCCGCACCGGCTGGGCGCGGCCGGCTCCCGGGCC
>DASQDS010000609.1:0-13764 GCA_035634075.1 Pilimelia sp.
CGCGGCCGGCGGGCGCCACGCCCGACGACGAGCCGGAGGCGGCGCTCGCCGAGGCCCCGCCGCGCTGACCGCCGAAGGTCGGGCCGGCAGCGGCCCGGCCCGGCGGACGCGGGGGTGTGGCACGCTGTGCCCCGTGTCTACGTTGCGTGACCTTGTCGAGGAGCACACCGGCCTGACCAACGCCGACATCGAGCACCTGCACCGGCTCGCCGGTGACTGGCAGTTGATTTCCGACCTCTCGTTCGCCGACCTGCTGATGTGGGTGCCGGTGGACGGGTCCGCACGCACGGTCGGCGGGCCGCCCGCATTCCTCTGCGTGGCGCAGGTCCGCCCGGTCACCGCCCCGACCGCGTACCAGGACGACCAGGTCGGCCGCATCCTCGGCGGTCCCGAGGTGGCGCACCTGGTCATCGCCCGCGATCAGGGGCGGATCTGGCGGGAGGGCGACCCGGTCTGGTACGGCGACACACCGGCGCGGCACGAGGCGGTCCCCGTCCGCCGGCGCTCCGCGGAGGGGGAGCCGGGGCCCGTCATCGCGGTGGTCGGCCGGGACACCAACCTGTCCACCGCCCGGACGCCTAGCCAGCTGGAGCTCAACTACCTGACCACGGCGGACGACCTGGCCCAGATGATCTCGGACGGGACGTTCCCGCCGCCGCGGCACCGCGCCGAGACCACCTCCGCGCCGCGGGTGGGGGACGGCCTCGTCCGGCTCGATGCCAGCGGCAAGGTGACGTACGCCAGCCCGAACGCGCAGTCCGCGTACCGCCGCCTCGGCTTCGCCGCCCACCTGGTCGGCGAGGACCTCGCGGCGCTCTCCGGCCGGCTCTCCGACGACCCGCTCGAGGGCGGCGACGCCGCGGCCCGGATCCTGGCCGCCCTGCGGGGCGAGGCGCCGGCCCGCAAGGAGATCGAGGCCCGGGGGGCCACCGTGCTGACCCGGGCCCTGCCGCTGATGCCCGCCGGCGTGCCGATCGGCGCCCTCGTCCTGGTGCGCGACGTCACCGAGGTGCGCCGCCGCGACCGGGCCCTGATCACCAAGGACGCGACGATCCGGGAGATCCACCACCGGGTGAAGAACAACCTCCAGACGGTCGCCGCGCTGCTGCGGCTCCAGGCCCGGCGGGTCGGCATCCCGGCCGCCCGCGATGCCCTCGAGGAATCCGTGCGCCGGGTGGCCTCCATCGCGCTCGTCCACGAAACGCTGTCGATGTCCAGCGACGAGGCGGTGGAGTTCGACGGCATCGTGGAGCGGGTGGCGTCGGCCGCCACGGAGGTGTCCGACACCGAGGCGCCGATCACGCTGCGCCGGGAGGGCACCTTCGGGGTGCTGCCCGCGGAGGTGGCCACCCCGCTGGTCATGGTGCTCAACGAGCTGCTGCTCAACGCCGTCGAGCACGGCCTGGCGGGGCAGGCCGGTGAGGTGCTCGTGTCCGCCCACCGGCACCGGCGCGAGCTGCACGTCACCGTGGCGGACAGCGGCCAGGGACTGCCGCCGGATTTCGACGCGGCCACCAGCCAGCGGCTGGGGCTGCAGATCGTCCGCACCCTGGCCAGCGGGGAGCTGCGCGGTTCGATCGACCTGCGGCGCCGCGCGGGGGGCGGCACGGAGGCCGTGCTCGTCGTCCCCCTGCACCGCCACAAGGAGACCCGCCCGCCCGGCTGATCGGCCGGGAATCCCGCAGGGCAGCGGTTGCGGGAGACGGGGGTCACGTCCCGAGCGGTGGGAGGTCGCCGGTAGGCGGTGGCCTCGGCGCGCTGGTTGTGACATTCTTGTCGACATGATTACCGCCGTGCAGCGCCTCTTCGTGGCTCGTCGCCACGTTGACTATGGCCGCGTGCGCAGCGCGATCTGTCCGGCCTGCTGACGCCGCCCGATCCCATCCGGGCGCGATTCATCGCGCAGGCCTTTCTTCTGACATCGTCGTCGTTGGCCCCGTCATCCGGGGTGGCCGCAGCGCGAGCGCGCCCCTGTCGACACCCTCACGGAGGACGCCTCGATGGCGGTCACGACCAGCAGCAGTACGGCCCGTCCGGGCGAGCCGGCGGGCCCGGCCGGCGCTGGCGCGCCCCGGAGCGCTTCCGACGGCGCCGCACCGGCCGCCGCGGCGCGGCCGGCGCGTGCTCCGCGCAAGGCGCGGGGCGAGGGCCAGTGGGCGCTCGGTCACCGCGAGCCGCTGAACCCCAACGAGCGGACGAAGAAGGACGACAACCCGCTGCACGTGCGGGCCCGGATCGAGAACATCTACGCCCACGGCGGCTTCGCCTCGATCGACCCGGCCGACCTGCGTGGCCGGTTCCGCTGGTGGGGCCTCTACACCCAGCGCAAGGCCGGCATCGACGGCGGGCGGACGGCTGTGCTGGAGCCGCACGAGCTTGAAGACGAGTACTTCATGCTGCGGGTCCGCGTCGACGGCGGCCAGCTCGACCTGGCCCAGCTGCGCGCGATCGCGGACATCTCGATGCGGTACGGGCGGGACACCGCCGACATCACCGACCGGCAGAACATCCAGCTGCACTGGATCCGGGTGGAGGACATGCCGGCGATCTGGCGCGAGCTGGAGGCGGTCGGCCTGTCCACCACCGAGGCCTGCGGCGACTGCCCGCGGGTGGTGCTCGGCAGTCCGGTCGCCGGCGTCTCGGTGGACGAGGTCGTCGACCCGTCGCCGGCCATCGACGAGATCGTCGCCCGGTTCGTGGGCGACGTGCGCTACTCCAACCTGCCGCGCAAGTTCAAGACGTCGATCTCGTGGCTGCCCGACGTGCCCTACGAGGCCAACGACATCTCGTTCGTCGGTGTGCGGCACCCCGAGTACGGCCCGGGCTTCGACCTCTGGGTCGGCGGCGGCCTGTCCACGAACCCGATGCTCGCCCAGCGGCTCGGGGTGTGGGTGCCGCTGGCCGAGATCCCGGACGTGTGGGAGGGCGTGGTCTCGATCTTCCGCGACTACGGCTACCGCCGGCTGCGCAACCGGGCGCGGCTGAAGTTCCTCGTCGCCGACTGGGGCGTCGGGCGGTTCCGCGAGGTGCTGGAGAAGGAGTATCTCGGCCGGGCGCTGCTGGACGGCCCCGCGCCCGAGCTGCCGGAGCGGCCGATCGACCACATCGGAGTCGCCGAGCAGCGGGACGGCAACTTCTACGTCGGGGCGGCGCCGGTCGTCGGCCGGGTCTCGGGCGGCCAGCTCGCCCAACTCGCCGACGTCGCGCAGGCGCACGGCAGCGGGCGGGTGCGCCTCACGCCGTACCAGAAGCTGTTGGTCCTGGATGTGCCGCCGGGGCAGGTGGAGCCGCTGGTGGGCGCGCTGCGCGGCATCGGGCTGGAGGCCCGGCCGTCGGCGTGGCGGCGCGGCACGATGGCCTGCACCGGCATCGAGTACTGCAAGTTGGCCATCGTGGAGACCAAGGCGCGTGCGATCGACCTGGTGGCCACGCTGGAGGAGCGGCTGCGGGAGTTCGACGCGGACATCTCCATCCACCTCAACGGGTGCCCCAACGCGTGCGCGCGCACGCAGGTGGCGGACATCGGGCTCAAGGGCCAGATCGTTCTGGGCCCGGACGGGTCGCAGGTGGAGGGGTTCCAGGTCCACCTCGGCGGTGGGCTCGGGATGGCGCAGGGGCAGACGGCCGGCTTCGGCCGCAAGCTGCGTGGCCTGAAGACGACGGCGGACGAGCTGCCGGCGTACGTCGAGCGGCTCGCCCGCCGCTACCTGGCTGGCCGGGTCGACGGCGAGGCGTTCGCGGACTGGGTCGTGCGGGCCCCCGAGGAGGAGCTCCGGTGAGCGCGGGGGAGACGCGGGCGGCGCCGCTGTACTGCCCCTACTGCGGTGAAGAGGACCTCCGACCCAACGAGCAGGGGCACGGTGCCTGGGAGTGCCGCGCCTGCAGGCGAGTCTTTTCCGTGAAGTTTGTCGGCTTACTCAACCCGGAGGTAGCGCGATGAGCCCCCTGTTAGCGGCGGCGCCCGGCCTGGTGCAGCTGCCCACCGTGTCCGGCCGTAGCGTCGATGAGCTGCGCGAGTTGGCCCTGGACGCCGGGCGGCGGCTGGAAGGCCGGCGCGCCGAGGACATCGTGGCGTGGGCCGCCGAGGAGTTCGGCCCCCGCTTCTGCGTGACGAGTTCGTTCGCCGACGCGGTGCTGGCCCACGTCGTGTCCCGCGTGGTGCCCGGCGTGGACGTGGTGTTCCTCGACACCGGGCTGCACTTCCCCGAGACGCTGCGGGTGCGCGACCAGGCCGCCGCGATGATGCCGATCAACGTGCGGTCGATCCGGCCGCGGCTGACCGTGGGGCAGCAGGACGGCGTCCACGGGCCGCGGCTGTTCGCCCGCAGCCCGGATCAGTGCTGCGCCCTGCGCAAGGTGGAGCCGCTGGAGCGGGCGCTCGCCGACTACGACGCCTGGGCCGCCGGGCTGCGCCGCGACGAGTCCCCGACGCGGGCGAACACCCCGGTGGTGGGCTTCGAGGCCAACCGCGGCAAGGTCAAGGTCAGCCCGCTGGCCGCGTGGACGCAGGCGGACGTCGACGCCTACATCTCCCGGTACGACGTGCCGGTCAACCCGTTGCTGAAGCAGGGGTACGCCTCGGTCGGGTGCTGGCCGTGCACGCGGCGGACCAAGGCCGGCGAGGACCCGCGCGCCGGCCGGTGGCCGATGTTCGACAAGACCGAGTGCGGCCTGCACGCCTGATGGAGCCGGCCGATAGCCAGCCCGGACCAGCGCCCTCCGGCGCGGGTGCCGGGCTGGTCGCGTCGGCGGCCCGGACGGGCCCGGTGGTGCTGGTGGTGCACGGCAGCCGGGACCCCCGGGCCGCCGCGGCGACGCACGCGCTGGTCCGGGCCGTCGCCGCCGCCCGCGCGGGTGTCGACGTGCGGGCGTCCTTCCTGGACCATACGGCGCCCGCGCCCGGGGAGGTCCTGCGGGCGGTCGAGGCAGCCGGGCACACCCGGGCCACGGTGGTCCCGCTGCTGCTGACTGCGGCCTTCCACACCCGCGTCGACGTACCGGCGGTGCTGGCCGAGGCCCGGGCGGCGGGGCTGCGCCTCCCGGTGCTGGTGAGCGACGCGCTGGGCCCGGTGGGTGATGCGGTACCGCCGTTGCTGGTGGCCGGGTTGCGCCGCCGGCTGGCGGAATCGGGTGCCGTTTACGACGCCGTGGTGGTGGCGGCGGCGGGCACCCGCGACTCGGCGGCCAGGGCGACCGTGGTGGCGGCCGCGGCCGCGTTGGGGGCCGCGCTGGGCGTGCCGTGCGAGGTGGCGTACGCCTCGGCGGCCCCGCCGACCGCCGGCGCGGCGGTGGCCCGGCTTCGGGCGCGCGGCGCCCAGCGGGTCGCGGTGGCGGCGTACTTCCTCGCACCCGGCCGGCTGTACGACGTGGCGGTCGACTCGGCGCTGGCCGCGGGCGCCGTGGGTGTGTCGGCGCCGCTCACGGACGCGCCGGAGTTGGCGCGGCTGGTGCTGGCGCGCGCGGATGCCGCGCTCGACGGCCCCTGACGGGCGACTGCGTAACCACTCCGGTGCGCATGCGATATGTCACGCGCGATTGGGCTGCGGCGTGCGCATTCCGGAATAGCAGAACGCCCCGGGCTGTCGCCCGGGGCGTTGATGCTGTGAGTGGTTACGGGTTTGTGCGGTCGGATCAGGCGGAGTGAGCGCGGATGCGGAGGCCGCTGCGGCGCTTGACGGAGCGCCGCTCCTCTTCGCTCATCCCGCCCCAGACCCCGGCGTCCTGACCGGAGTCGAGTGCCCACTGGAGGCACTCGTCGGTCGCGGAGCAGCGCCGGCAGACCGCCTTGGCCTGCTCGACCTGCAGGAGAGCCGGGCCGGACGTCCCAATGGGGAAGAACAGCTCCGGATCCTCGTCGCGGCAGGCAGCACGGTGGCGCCAGTCCATGGCGGCAACACTCCTTGTTCGTGGGATAGGTGCGAGTGAATGCAGTGGATCTTTTACATATGCGTCCGCGGAGTTGATCACCGTGGCGGTTGCCTATTGACCAACTGCACGTGAGCAAGCTTGTGGAACCTGCCGGTGGTCGTCCAGATCTGTGCGCCAGGGTCAAGCCCCGAGCGAGCACAGGCCCGAACAACGCTCCGTATTCGGTTCGCTTGTGAATGCTTTCACGAACTCCCCGGATGTCAAGGGGGATACTCGTAAAAAGTACGGTCGGTGAGCAAGCTCACCGATGTTTTGTCCCGTTAGCCGCCGGATCGAGGGCATCCCCGCCGCGACAACCAGTGACGAATGTAGTACCATCGGTTGTTGCCGCCTAGCATTTTCGCGCGTGTCCAGGTCGGTGTCCCCCGACAGGGGTAGCCCGCCGCGTTCGGCAGCCGGATCCCTCGCTGAGGACGCCGTCCAATGGCCCCGCTTGATCGCTCTACCCCATCCCCGCGCCGGCTAAGCCGCGGGCCACGCCGCACCTTGCCGTCGTGAAACCTGCCCGTACCGCACCAGCTCGGGGGGCGGGTAGACCCAACCCCTCAGCAGATTACTCGCAGTGCGGCCGGGACGCTGATGAATCGCACCTTCTCCCGCTCGCCGAGGTAGTCACCGTCCACCTGGAAGGGCTGTGCATGGCTGGAGAGCAGCGAAAACTCGTCAAGGTCGGACAGCCGGACGACGTGCGGGCCGTGCGGGTCGGGCTGGCGCGACAGCATCTGCGTCACTGTGCGTGCGGTGCTGGAGACGCGCAGCGCCCGTAGCGCCAGGACGTCCAGGCCCCGATCGAACGAGGCATCGGGGTTCGGGTTGATCGCCCGGTTGCCCAGGAACGTCCACGGAGCGGTGTTTTGGATGATCACGGTGGCGAACTCGCCCTGACCGTCCTCACCGGGCCGCTCCACGATGATGGCGGGCCGGCGCCCCTCCGGATCGCGGAAGAACTGGCCGACTGTCGCGCGCAGGTACAGCCCCGGCGTGGACATCCGGCCGCGCCCCCGCGCCTCCTCCACCCGATGGATGACCGCCGCGTCGAGCCCCATGCCGGCGCAGAACGTGAAGTAGCGCTCGTCCGCCCGGCCCAGCCCGATCGTGCGGCTGCGGCCCTGGCGCAGCGCCGCCAGGATCGCACCGGTGGCCTCCGGCCAGGTCGGGGGCAGCCCGAGCGCGCGGGCGAAGACATTCGTCGAGCCGCCGGGCACCACGGCCAACGCGGGCAGCTCGCCCGCCCGCCCGCCACCGCGCCCGTCCTCGCGCGCTGTCATCAACCCGTTCACGGCCTCGTTGACCGTGCCGTCGCCACCGAGCGTCACGAGCAGGTCGACGCCGGCGAGCACCGCCTCCCGGGCCAGCTCCGCGGCGTGCCCGCGGCGCACCGTGTATGCCACGTCCAGCTTCACCTCGCCGCCGAGGGCGCGGAGCAGGACGTCGCGACTGCGCTCGTTCGTGGTGGTGGCCTTCGGGTTGACCACCAGTAACGCCCGCATGGCCGGGACTGTACCGGGCGGGGGCGCATCGGTGTGCCCGATAAGGTGCAGCCAAGCTCGCGGACAGCCGCGACCGGAAGAACGGGAGGCCCGGGTGTGGACGAGCCGGTACGCGAGGCCGACCTCCCGGCGGCACTGCGCTGGGCGGTGCGACTGCTCCTGGGCGAGGCCGTCGTCGTGGGCGCGGTCGCGGCCTTCCTCCTCTACGCGGACCTCACCTCGCCCGCGATAAACATCGTGGCGGCGTTGTTCATCACCGCGTTCGCCGCCGCGGCGGCCGCCACGCTCGCTGCCCTCGCCCGGGCGCTGGGTCGCCGGCGGGGTGGGGCGCGCGGGTTGTCGGTGGTGCTCCAGCTCATGATCTTGCCGATCGGCTACTACACGACGACCGGCGACCTGCCCTGGGACGGCATCCCGATCATGATGCTCGCCCTGGGCGTCTGCGGGCTCCTCCTGAGCCCGGCCAGCACGCGGGCGTTGGAGCTCGGCGGCTGAGAGCCGCTTCCGGTCGTCGCCGCTCGTCCGGGTGTCGCGTGGGTGATCGTGCGTATCCGACCGGGCGGGCGTCCTACGCTGGACGGCGCGAGGTAAACCGGTCAAGTCGGGCCGGTGGAGAGGGGTGGGGGTGCCGGGTACGGGCGGTCGGTTGCCGGCGTACCAGGTGCTTGCCGACGACCTGCGCGGGCAGATCGCCGCGGGCGCGCTGCGGCCGGGGGACCGGCTTCCGTCGGAGCCGCAGCTGTGCGCCCGGTCGGGCGTGAGCCGCAGCACCGTCCGGGAGGCCCTGCGCCTGCTGGCCAGCGAGCAGTTGATCGTCACTACCCGGGGCGTGAGCGGTGGCAGCTTCGTGGCCCGGCCGACGGCCGTCGGGCTGGCCCGGTCGATGACCGGAGCGGTGCAGCTGCTCCTGGCCACGCCCGCGGTGGGCATGGTGGACTTCCTCGAGGCCCGCGAGATCGTGGAGGTCCCCGGTGCCGCGCTGGCCGCCGTGCGCCGCACGGAGGACGACCTCGCCGCGATGCGGGCCGCGCTGTACGACCCCGACCAGGACCCGGCACGGGTGCGGCTGCAGCGTTACTGGGACTTCCACCGGGCGCTCCTGGGCGCCGCGCACAACGGGCTGCTCGAACTCATCATGGGCCCCTGCTACGGCTCGCACGTCGTCGACACGGAGGCGCCGCTCCGGGCCCGGCTGCTCAGCGCCCGCTCGCACCGCGAGATCCTTGCGCGGGTGCAGGAGCGCGACCCGGCCGGCGCATCGGCGGCGCTGCGCGCGCACCTCGCCGACATGCGCGGCATCTTCGCGCAGCACGAGCTCGTGGGGCCGTGACCCCGGGCGCCGCGCGGGGCGGTCAGGCGCCGCCGGGCGGGCCGATCCGCCGGGTCAGCAGCCGGATCGTGGCGCGCCGGCCGGTCGCCTCCGCGGCGGCGGACGTCGTCAGCGCGGTCAGCACCTTCCAGGCGAAGGACGAGGTGGACGGCAGTTGCGCGCGGGCCACCGTGTCGACCCCGACCTCCACCGTCAGCGCGTCGTCGGTGACGGCGAACCGGCACTCCAGCTCGGCGCCCCGGACGGCGACCGCGAGCAGCATCGCGCACGCCTCGTCGACGGCGATGCGGAGATCCTCGATCTCGTCCAAGGCGAAATGCAGCCGCGCTGCCAACCCGGCCGTCGCCGTCCGCAGAACGCCGAGGTAGCCCACCTCGGCCGGCACGGTCAGGATGACGACGTCGTCCTCGACGAACGCGTGTTCGTTGCTCATCAGCTGGCTCATCGGTGCCCTCTCCCCTGCCGGCACTCTACTGGGTCACCGCGCATGGGCGGGTGCCCGGCCCGCGAGGTCGGCCAGCGCCGGCCCGGTGAGCCGGTACGGCAGCCAGTCAGCGGTCTGCCGGGCGCCGATCGCCTCGTAGAAGGTCTTGGCCGGGTTCCACGTCAGGACCGCCCAGTCCAGCCGGGCGTAGCCGCGCCGCACGCACAGCGCGGCCAGCGTGGCGAGCAGGTCGCGGCCGAGGCCGGTGCCGCGGGCGGCGGGCCGCACGTAGAGATCCTCCAGGTAGATCCCGGGTACGCCCTGCCAGGTGGAGAAGTTCAGGAACCACAGCGCGAACCCCTGGGCCTCGCCTGCCCGGTCGAGCCCGACGTGCCCGTGCACCACCGGCGCGGGGCCGAAGAGGGCGGCGGCGAGCTGCTCCTCGGTGAGGTGGCACTCGTCCGGTGCGCGTTCGAAGGCGGCCAGCTCGTGCACCATGCGTACGACGGCCGGCACGTCCTCGGGACGCACCGGCCGGATCGTGTACGGCGGAGCCTGGGGTGGCGAAGCGGTCACGCCTGCTTGGTCTCCCAGAAGATCTTCGCGATTTCGTCGATCTTGCCCAGCAGCTGGTCGGCCACCGTCGGGTCGACCGAGCCCTTGGCGCCGGACGCGCCGGCGAGCTTGGTGGCCTCGTTGAACAGGGCGTGCAGGTGCGGGTACTTCTCGAAGTGCGGGGGCTTGAAGTAGTCGGTCCACAGCACCCACAGGTGGTGCTTCACCAGGTCGGCCCGCTGCTCCTTGATCAGGAGCGCCCGGGTCCGGAACTCCGGGTCGGCGTTCGCCTGGTACTTCTCGGCGATCGCCTTGACCGACTCGGCCTCGATCCGGGCCTGTGCCGGGTCGTACACGCCGCACGGCAGGTCGCAGTGGGCGCTGACCACGGTGCGGGGCGTGAGCATGCGCGGAAGTCGCATCGGACCCTCCATGGGTTGCGATCTCGCCGGCGTCACCGGCCGGCCAGACGAGGTGAGATGATCCCTGCGTCGACCCTATCGCGCGGGCCGGCGCCCGTCGGCCGGAGGTGACATGCGTCGCGGGGGGCCACTGTTCGCCGTACTCGTGCGGGGTCCGTCCATGTCGCCGACGCTGCGCGACGGCGACGCGCTGCTCGTGCGGCGCGGCGGCCGGGCGATCCGCGCGGGTGACGTCGTGGTGGCACGGTTCCGCACGCGGCCGGACCTGCTGGTGGTCAAGCGCGCACTGCGGCGCAGCGCCGGCGGGTGGCTGGTCCAGGGGGACAATCCGCTGGTCGCCGACGACTCCCGGGCGTACGGGCCGGCCGACGTGCTGGGCCGCGTCGTCCTGCGTTACTGGCCCCGGCCGGGGCGGGTCAGGCACCCGCCGGGGTGAACCGGGCCGGGTTGTCGTCAGTCGAGGAGACCCCTTGCGCGTCGCCGCCGACTATGCTCGGCGAACGGGCCGGGTGACCCCCGGGCCGCGTCGCCGGTCACCGCCGACTCCCGCCGAGCCGGCCGAGCACACCGCTGCTCGACGTGCCGTTGCTCGATTTCGCCCTCTTCAAATGCTCTGGAGTCAACGATGACACCGGCCACTGTGGACCTTTCCGACCCCGTTTTCGACCTGCACCACGGCGGCAAGATGGCCATCACGGCCACCGTCCCGCTGGTCAGCCGGGCGGACCTGTCGCTGGCGTACACCCCGGGGGTGGCCCGGGTGTGCGAGGCGATCGCCGCGGACCCGGCCCTGGTCGACGATTACACGTGGGTCGCCAACACGGTGGCCGTCGTGACCGACGGCTCCGCCGTGCTCGGCCTCGGCAACATCGGCGCGCGCGCCGCGATGCCCGTGATGGAGGGTAAGGCCGTGCTGTTCAAGCAGTTCGGCGGCGTCGATGCCGTGCCGGTCTGCCTGGCCACGCAGGATCCCGACGAGATCGTGGCGACGGTGCGCGCGCTGGCGCCCTCGTTCGGCGGGATCAATCTGGAGGACATCTCGGCGCCCCGGTGCTTCGACATCGAGCGGCGCCTGGTCGACGCGCTGGACATCCCGGTCTTCCACGACGACCAGCACGGCACGGCGGTGGTCGTGCTCGCCGCCCTGCGTAACGCCGCCGCGGTCCTCGACCGCAAGCTCGGCGACATGCGGGTCGTGGTGAGCGGCGCCGGCGCCGCCGGCGTGGCGGTGACGAAGATGCTGGTGGCCGGCGGGGTGGACGGGGCCGCGATGGTGGTGTGCGACTCCCGGGGCGTCATCTCCACCGCCCGCGCCGACCTGACGCCGGCGAAGGCGGAGCTGGCCGCGCTGACCAACGCGTCGGGCCACCGCGGCGGGATCGCCGACGCGCTGGTGGGCGCCGACGTGCTGATCGGGGTCTCCGGCGGCGCCATCGACGAGGCGGCCGTGGCCGGCATGGCGCCGGGCGGCATCGTCTTCGCGCTGGCCAACCCGACCCCGGAGGTGCACCCGGCGGTGGCCGGTCGGTACGCCGCCGTGGTCGCCACCGGCCGCAGCGACTTCCCCAACCAGATCAACAACGTGCTCGCCTTCCCGGGCATCTTCCGGGGCGCCCTGGACGCCCGCGCCACCCGGATCACCGAAGGCATGAAGGTGGCCGCCGCGGACGCGATCGCGGACGTGGTCGCCGGCGCGCTGACCCCCGGCGCGATCGTCCCGTCGGCCCTGGACCCGCGGGTCGCCCCGGCGGTCGCCGCGGCGGTGGCGGCGGCGGCGCGCCGCGAGGGCGTCTGCCGTTGACCGCAGCCTCAGGCGCGGGCTGACCGGCACGCGATTCGTCGGCCGGCGCCGCCCGGAGCGCTGTTAGCGTCGACGCCATGCGTGCCGCCTTCGCCTCCGTCTTCCACGCCGACGAACCGCTGGCCGCGCTGACGGTCGGCGAGTGTCCGGAGCCGGCACCGCCCGCCCCGGACTGGGTGACCGTTCAGGTGCGGGCCAGCTCGCTGAACCACCACGACCTGTGGTCGCTGCGCGGCGTCGGGCTGCGCGCGGAGCAACTCCCCATGATCCTCGGCTGCGACGCCGCGGGTGTCGACCCCGACGGCGCGGAGGTGGTGATCCACCCGGTGATCACCGACCCGGCCGACCCGCGCGGCTACAGCCTGCTGTCCGAGCGGCACCCCGGGACGCTGGCGGAGCGCGTATCGGTGCCCCGGGCGAACCTCGTGCCCAAGCCGGCCGGCGTCAGTTTCGTCGAGGCCGCGTGCCTGCCGACGGCGTGGCTGACGGCGTACCGGATGCTGACCGTCCGCGGCCGGGCCGGCGCGGGGGACGCCGTGCTGGTGCAGGGCGCGGGTGGCGGGGTGGCCACCGCGGCCGTCACACTCGCCGTCGCGCTCGGCGCGCGGGTGTACGCGACAAGCCGCGACCCGGCCAAGCGGGAACGCGTCGCCGCGCTCGGGGCGACGCCCGTCGAGCCGGGGGCCCGGCTGCCGGAACGCGTCGACGTGGTGATCGAGACGGTGGGCTCGGCGACGTTCGAGCACTCGCTGAAGTGCGCGGCGCCCGGCGGGCGGATCGTGGTGTCCGGGGCGACGTCGGGCGCGGACGCGGTGGTCAACCTGCGCCGCGTGTTCGCCCTCCAGCTGGAGATCCTCGGCTCGTCGATGGGCACCGCCGCGGAGCTGGCCGAGCTGCTCGGCTGGTGCGCCGCCGGCCGGGTGCGCCCGGTGGTGGACGCCGTGTACCCGTTCGCCGAGCTGCCGGCGGCCTTCGCGCGGCTGGCGTCCGGCGACGCGTTCGGCAAGGTCGCCGTGGACCACGCGGCCTGACCCGGCGCGGGTCAGAGCCGGTTGTCCAGGGTGGCGCGGTTGCCGCGGGCGGCGTCCGTGGGGAGCCGGCGCTTCGCGGCCGGGTCGCCGTACAGGCTCCAGCGGAGGAATTCCACCGTCGTGTCGGCCACGACGCGGAACGACGGGTCGTCGCCGTCGCTGAGCGCGCGGCCGTGGTCGCCCTCCGGCAGGGTGAGGAGGGCCTTCGGCCACGGCACCGAATCGTACGCCGCCTTGCCGGCCGCGTAGGAGACGACGTTGTCCCTGGCGCCGTGGACGAACATCAGCGGGGCGGCGGCGCCGGAGAAGGCCGTGCCCACGCCCAGCGACGTCCCGGCCAGCACGATGCCGGCGTCGAGCCGGGCGTCCCGGGCGAGCGTGAAGAGGCCGATCGTGGTGATGGCGCCCGCCGAGTGCCCGGCCGCGGCCACCCGCCCCGTCTCCAGCCGGCCGCGCAGCGGGTCGCCCGCCGCCGAATTCAGCGCCAACACCCGGCTCAGGACGTGCGACGCGTCGGCGGGCTGGTTCAGGACGTCGAGCACGTCGACCCGGGGCGCGTCGCGGTTGGTGAACGGGTACGCGGGCGCCGCCACCACGAAGCCGGCGGCGGCCCACCGGGTCACGAGCTGCCGGTAGTCCGCCGGCGCGCCGCCCAGCCCGTGGCTGAACAGGATCACCGGGAACCGACCCCGCGCGGGGTCCGCGTCGGCCCGCACCCGGCCACCGGGGGGGCCGGCCGCCGGGTACCAGAGCGTCACCCGCAGGGCGCGGTCCGCGCGGGTG
>DASQDS010000610.1:0-18207 GCA_035634075.1 Pilimelia sp.
GACCTACCACGACCGGGGCGTCGTGCTCGACCCGGACGGCCGGCGCCACGTCCGCTTCGACCGCACCTACCGGGGCCTGCCGGTGCTGGGCGGCGACTACGTCGTCCACGGCAACCCGGACGGCAGCTTCCACGACGCGACGGTGGCCCAGCGGGAGGTGCTCACGGTGGCCACCACACCCGCTGTGGACGCCCGGACGGCGAGCGCCACCGCGGCGCGCCAGTTCGCCGGCCGGGTGCGCAAGGCCAGCCCGCGGCTGGTCGTCGACGCCCGCCGGGGCGAACCCGTGCTGGCCTGGCTGGTGCTGGTCGAGGGCGCCACCCCCGACGGCCGCGCCCACGAGCTGAGTGTGCTCGTCGACGCGCGCACCGGCGCGGTGCGGCGCAGCTTCAGCGCGGTCCACGGTGCGGAGCCGGGCACCGGCCACGGCCTGCACGTCGGCGAGGTCCCGCTGAGCACCACCCGGCGCGCCGACGACAGCTACGAGCTGGTCGACCCGCTCCGCGGCGGGACGCAGACCCGCGACGCCGGCGACGTTCCGGACCCGCAGCCGACGAACACGGAGGTCTTCGTCGACGCCGACAACGTCTGGGGCAGCGGCGACCTCGACGACCGCGCGACGGCGGCCGTCGACGTGCACTACGGCCTCGCGGAGGCATGGGACTACTTCAAGGAGCGGCACGGCCGCAGCGGCATCCGCGACGACGGCAGCGGCGCCGTCGCCATCGTCCACCACGGGGGCGCGAATGCCGCCTGGTACGAGAGCTGCTTCTGCATGAAGTTCGGCGACGGCGACGAGACGAGCACGCCGTACACGCAGCTGGACATCGTCGCCCACGAGCTGACGCACGGCATCACGCGGGCGACGGCCGACTTGGAGTATGCCGGCGAATCGGGCGGGCTGAACGAGGCTACGAGCGACATCTTCGGCACCCTCGTCGAGTTCTCCGCCGACAACGCCGCCGACCGGCCGGATTACCTGCTCGGGGAGCACACCGACAAGGACGAGAACGGGCCGCCGCTGCGCTACATGGACGAACCGAGCAAGGACGGTGTGTCCGTGTCCTGCTGGCACCCGCGGGCCGGGGACGTTGACGTGCACTACTCGTCCGGCGTGGCGAACAAGTTCTTCTACCAGCTCGCCGTCGGCAGTGGACGGTCGTCGTGGGGGGACAGCCCCACCTGCGGCGGCGCCCCGCCGGTGACCGGCATCGGCAACGACAAGGCAGGCCGGATCTGGTATCGCGCGCTGACCGCGTACCTGCTGTCCAACTCGAACTTCTCCGCGGCCCGGGACGCCACCCTGCTCGCCGCCGCCGACCTCTTCGGGGCGGCCGGCGCGGAATACGCGGCCGTGGACGCGGCGTGGAAGGCGGTGAACGTCGACGGCTCGGACCCGCCCCAACAGGCGCCGGCGATCACGAACCCCCGCCAGCAGTACGGCAATGTCGGAGACGTCGTGCGCATGCAGGTCAGGGCGACCGACGCGCAGGGCGACCCGATCACCTTCAGCGCCGAGGGCCTGCCGGCCGAGTTGACCATCAGCGCCGCCGGCCTGATCACCGGGACGCTCACCACGGAGGGCTGGGACTACGTCACGATCACGGCCACCGACCCGGCCGGGCATGCCGATCAGGTGTCGTTCTTCTGGGACGTCATCGGCCCGCCGGTGCTCACGAATCCCGGTGACCAGACCCACGTGGTGGGCGAGTGGGTGACGCTGTTTCTCAACGCCTCGGACCCGGACGGCATGAGTCTCTCGGCCGTCGGCCTGCCCGACGGTCTGTCCCTGTACCCGGGATTCGACTTCATCACCGGCGTCCCGGAGCGGTCGGGCACCTGGGAGACCACCATCACGGCGACCGACACCCGGAACCTGTCCACGACGGTGTCGTTCCGGTGGACCATCACCGACTGACGGAGATGCTGACTGACGGAGATGCTGACTGACGGAGATGCCGGACGGACCTGCCGCCGCCCGCGTGGGCGGCGGCAGGTCACTGGCCCGGTCGTCCGTCGCCGGGCGTCGCCGGTCGTTGTCGGCCGTCAGCAGCCGAGGCGCGCGGTGGACAGGGCGATGTCGTCGATCCAGAGGTCGAACTGGCCAGGCGTGGTGCCACCCTGGTAGAGCTGCCAACCGATCTTCACGGTGTTCACGGTGGGCAGGATGAAGGGCACGTCGTTGCCGCCGTGCGCATTCGTCGACGCCGTCAGCTCCGGGTTGGCCACGCCGTCGATCCACACCGCGACGCGGTTGTCGGTCGCGTCGAGCTGCCATTCGACGCACGCCCAGCGGTCCTCGACCGTGGGCGCGGACTCCCGCCAGTTGGTCCAGTCGCCGGTCGGGCCGCCGTCGGCTCCGACGCCCCACAGCGACCGGCCCAGCGTGGGCACGTACTGCCCGCCGATGGGCCGGACGACCTCCGGGCTGCCCGAGCCGGTGGCCTCCACCAGGGTGAAGTGGGCCCAGTCCGGCGCGGTCGGGAAGGCGTCCACGCGCAGCCGCATCCGGCCGAAGAACCGGTTGCCCGGCGCGGCGAAGTCGTCGACGCGGAGGAAGGCACGGCCGTTGTCGACGGTGCGCACGTGCAGCACCTTGTTGCCGTGGCGGGCGCGCGGTGCGGTGCCGCCGCGGACAACGGTGAGCGTGCCGTTGCGGGTGTCGATGCCCCAGTCGAGGCTGCTCGCCCCGCCGGTGGGCAGCCGCTCGAAGTCCTCGCAGAACAGCAGGGCGGCGTTCGTGCAGGAGCCGCCGCCGTGCCCGGCGCCACCGGCACCCCGGGTCGCAGCCGCCGCGCCGGCGGCTGGGCCGGCGGCCGTGCCGGTGGCCAGCAACGCCAGGACGGTCAGCGCCGCGACGGGGAGGTGCTTCGTCACATTCCTCATGGTGTCTCCGTGGTGGGTGATAGCGATGGGAGCGTTCCCACAGACAGCGCGAGTATGACAGATGTCGATATGTCGCGACGGCCATCGTCGCCCGTGAGGTGACCTTGCCGATGAGGCACTGCCGGCAGTCCGCACCGGCGAGACTATTGGCCGGCGGGCGCGTCGATACACTCTGGACGCTGATCTGTCGCGGGTACGGGCGCCTGGATGTCCCCCGGCTGGAGTGCGCCACGGTGGCCGCGCCGCTGGACCACGCGCGCCCGGCCGGCCGCACGATCTCGATCGCGGTGTCCCGCCTGCCGGCCCGCGACCCGGCCCCTCGCAGGGGCGTGCTCGGCGCCACCACCACCACCACCGGCGGCGCCGTCGTCGCGTCGATCCGCGGGTCCTGCCTGGTCAAGGTCGACGCGCAGGAGCACGTGCCGCTACTCAACGCGTACCCCGGCCCCTGCCTGCGGGTCACCGTCACGCACAACCTGGTGACCGGGTCGTTACCCGACACCGAGGTGACCTGCTGAGACCCCTCTCCCGCGCAACAGCGCGAGAGAGGAGCCCGGGAGTGCTTGCCAGCACGCCGGGTGACACTTAATATCGTCGATGGAGCCGGCAGCAACTCGATAGCACAGCACTTAACCGCGTAACCTCGCCGAGGGCACCCGCTGATGCGGGCGGTGATCGCAGCGTTACGGCGGCCGACAGGCGGCTTGTGTACGCGTGCGGCCTCGCACCTGAGGGGCCACGAGACCGGTGACTACCACTCACCGTCAATCCGCCAGGTCTACCTGCTCGCGGGTACAGCCGGCTCTCCGTACAGCCAGCTCCACAGCTCCCACCGGTCCCGCCCCCACGGGTACCGGGGTCGACCGCCTCCGGGCGGTCACCCAGCCTCCTCTCCCACGTACGTAAGGCAGGCCATGAAGAAGAAAATAGCCATCGCCATCGCGGCAGCGATTGCGATCGTCGTCCCGGTGCTCGTGCTGGTGCAGCCAGCCAGCGCCGCCACGGGCATCCGTGTCGCCAACGGGCGGATCCTCGAGGCCAACGGCAACGACTTCATCATGCGCGGGGTCAGCCACGCGCACACCTGGTACACCGGGCAGACGTCGTCGTTCGCGAACATCAAGGCCCGGGGCGCCAACACCGTCCGCGTGGTGCTGAGCGGTCAGCGGACGCCGAACTCGCCGACCGACGTCGCGAACGTCATCCGCCTGTGCAAGGCCAGCCGGCTGATCTGCATCCTGGAGAACCACGACACGACCGGTCTCGGCGACACCGACGCGGTCACGCTGGACACGGCGGCCAACTACTGGATCAGCCTCAAGAGCGTGCTGACCGGCCAGGAGAACTACGTCATCATCAACATCGGCAACGAGCCGATCGGTAACAACGGCGTGGCCAACTGGACCAGCTCCACCCAGAACGCCATTCGCAAGCTGCGCAGCAACGGCTTCGAGCACGCCATCATGGTGGACGGGCCGAACTGGGGCCAGGACTGGTCCTTCACCATGCGGGACAACGCGCCGGCCGTGGCCGCCGCCGACCCGCTGCGGAACACGATCTTCTCGATCCACATGTACGGCGTGTACAACACCGCAGCCGAGGTCACCGCGTACATCGACTCGTTCGTCAACCGCGGGCTGCCGATCATCGTGGGCGAGTTCGGCCACAACCACTCCGACGGTGATCCCGACGAGAACACGATCATGTCGCACGCCCAGACTCGGCGTATCGGCTACATCGGCTGGTCGTGGAGCGGCAACGGTGGCGGCGTCGAGTACCTGGACATGGTGAACGGGTTCAACGCCAACAGCCTCACCTCCTGGGGCGAGCGCATCTTCAACGGCGCCAACGGCATCCGGGCGACCTCCCGCGAGGCCACCATCTACAGCGGCGGCCAGCCGGGCCCCGGCCCGACGTCCAGCTCGCCGCGCCCGCCGACCCCGTCCGCGTCCCCGACCGGCGGCCAGCAGCCGCCGCCGCCCCCGGGCGGTTGCACCGCCACCTACGCGGTGACCGGTCAGTGGCAGGGTGGGTTCCAGGGCGACGTCCGTGTGACGGCCGGCAGCGGTGGCACCAACGGCTGGACGGTCACCTGGACCTTCGCCAACGGGCAGGGCATCCAGTCGTCCTGGAACACGCAGATCAGCAGCAGCGGCTCGACCGTGACGGCGCGCAACGTGGGCCACAACGGCCGGCTCTCCGCTGGGCAGGTCGGCAGCTTCGGCTTCATCGGCTCGTGGAGCGGTAGCAACCCGGTTCCGACCGTGAGCTGCTCCGCCAGCTAATCGATCAGCAAGTCAACGGTGCCACCGCCCACGGGCGGTGGCACCGTTGTTCATTGGGGCGTCAGCGATGTTGACGGTGCGGCTACGGCGTCGAGCCGTCCGCGATGAAGCCGTCGTGCCAGCGCTGACCGTCCCATTGGAGGAAGATCGGCACCACGCGGAACAGGCCGCGGTGGAATGCCTGACCGACGATCCGCACGTCGTTCGTTGCCCTCGCCACCACGCCGGTGAGCGTGGGCAGGACGAGGTCTCCGTTGACGCCGCGGGCGCCCGGCACGTCCACCTGCGACCAGGCAGACCCGTTCCAGCGCAGCACGAGGCCGGCGCTATTGCCGCCGTAGCCGTCGTCGCCGATGTTGCCGATCGCCCACACGTCGTTGGGCGCCGCCCCGTCGATCGCCCGCAGCGCGTTGAACGAGGGGTCGGGGCTCGGGCTCGGGACGACCCGCCAGGTCCGCCCGTTCCATCGTTGGATGAGCGTCCGGGTGGTGACTCCGGTAGTCGGGAGGACCTCTCCCACGGCCCAGGCGTCGGTGGCGGAGAAGACCTTGACCGCCGCAATGGAACCGCCGGGGACGGGCGTCGGCGCCGGAACGGTGGCGGCCGCCAGGGATGAGGGCGGGCTCGTCCGGGTGTCTGCCGCTGCCGGGCTGGCGAGTACGCCGACGGCGCCGGCCCCGACCAGTGCGGCGGTCATGGTTACCGTGGCGACCCGGGCGGTCGACCTGGCGGTCGGCGTCGCGCCGGGTGCGGGGAGGGATGGGCGTCGCAATGTGGTGATCAGCTTGGCGAACATGCTGCTCCTCGGCTCATATAACCAACTTGCGCTGGCAATATCGGTCAGCGTGCCGCCGAGCCCGGGCATTTTCAATAGTGTTCGTTGTTCATAATCCTTACGGTTTGAGTGTCCAGCGCGGCGGCGCCACCGCCCTGGCTGGGCGGTGGCGCCGTGCTCGCGCGATCAGTACTGGTCAGGGCCTCGTCAGCGGGCCGCCACCAGGTTGGAGCGGGCAGACGAGGCGCCGGTGCCCGCCGAGTTCGTCGCGTTCACGATGAACCGGTAGCTGCCCGCCGGCAGGCCGAACACGTGCGACCTTGCGGTTGCCGGCAGCACCGGCGAGAGCGTCGTGCTCAGCACCGCGCCGTTCGCGGCGATCCGCAGTGCCGCGACCCGGTAGCCCGTGATCGGTGCCCCGCCGGTGCTGGCCGGCGGGTTCCACCGGGCCGTCGCGTTGACCGCTCCGCCGAGGACGCCGGAGGAGGCCAGCCCGATCACCGGCGCGCCGGGGACCGTCGCCGGGGTCACCGGCTGCGACAGCGCGGACTGCGGTCCCGCGCCGACCGCGTTGCGGGCCACCACCCGGAAGGTGTACGCGGTGCCGTTGGTCAGCCCGGTCACCGTGAGGCTGGTGGCGCCGGCCGGGGCCGGCACCGTCCGCAGCACGGTGGTCGAGTTGCCGACGAACACCCGCACGTCGTACCCGGTGATCGGGGAGCCCCCGTCCACCGCCGGTGCCGTCCACCGGACGACCGCCGAGGCGTTGCCCGCGGTGGGCACACCGATGGTCGGTGCGGACGGCGCGCCGGGCGACGGGACGACCGCGTTGGACGCCGCCGACAGCGGCCCGGGCCCGCCGAGCTCGTTGCGGGCCAGCACCCGGAAGGTGTAGCTCACGCCGTTGGACAGGCCGAGGACGGTGAGGCTGGTCGTCCCCGCCGGCGCGATCAGCGTACGGACCGGGGTGGTCGCGGTGCCGGCGAACACCTGCACCTCGTACTCCTCGATCGGCGAGCCGCCGGTGTTGGCCGGGGGCGTCCACCGCACGACGGCGGAGGCGACGCCCGCGGTGGCGGTGCCGATGGTCGGCGCGCCCGGGGCGGCCACGGTGACCGCCGAGTCCGCGAAGACCAGCCGCTCCACGTTGCGGACCCGGTCGGTGCCGTCGGCGGCGGTACCGCCGACGTGCGTGACGGTGAAGCCTTCAGCGGTACGGGTGATCGTGTAGTTCGCCCGCACGTCGGAGAACACCGCGCTGTCCGTGCCGCCGCCGGCCGCCTGTGCGATTTCCCGGACGATGACGATGTTGCCCGGATTGATCCTGCCGGCGAGCACGTCGGCCTGCAGCTCCCGCATGCTGTTGGCGCTGCGGATCTCGCTCGCCGGGTCCGCGGGGTTGGTGCGGACGCTGAGCCGCACGTTGAGCCACGCGTCGCCGTCGAGAACGTCGTCGCCGCCCCGGCCCTCGAGCAGGTCGTCGCCGCCACCGCCGAGGACGATGTTGCCGCCCGTGAAGGAGGTGGCGTTGCCGAGCAGGTCACCCAGTCCGGCCACCTTGGCGATCGCGGCCGGGTTGGTCAGCTCGTTGCCGACCATCGCCGCCGCGTCGGCGTCGTCGCCGCGAAGCACGTCGTTGCGGTCCCAGCCGGACAGGCCCTCGACGAGGTCGAAGCGGTCCCGCAGCGTGTCGATCGCCGGGTTCACCAGGCCGGTCAGGTTGAGGTCCGCGTCGGCCGCCTGCGGGTCGCCCTTGTGGGTCACCCAGTCGAAGCCCTGCATGCCCTCGTTGCGCTCGACACCGGGGCCGGCGACCATGACGTCGTTGCCGCCCTCGGCGTCGTAGTCGTCAGCGCCGCCCTCGCCGGTGAGGACGTCGTCGCCCGGGGTGTTCGGGTCGTCCTGGAACGGGGCGCCGTTGTCGCCCTGCAGCAGGTCCGCCTGGCCGCCACCCTGGATCCAGTCGTCGCCGTCGTCGCCGAACACGATGTCCGAGGACTCCCCAGCGTAGATCATGTCGTTGCCCGACCCGCCGAAGGTCTCGGTCGGGTCGGAACCGCCCACGACGAAGTCGTTGCCGCGGCCGGGCTGGTTGAGGTCGAAGCCGGCCCCGGAGCTCAGCGCGTCGTGGCCGTCGCCGCCCTTGAGCACGTCGTCGCCGAAGGTGTCGATCATGATGTCGTTGCCCAGGCCGCCGATGATGCCGTCGTTGCCGGCGCCACCCTCGAGCCGGTCGTCGCCGTCGCTGCCGCGCAGGGTGTCGTCGCCCTCGCTGGAGAGCACCTTGTCGCCCGCCGGCGTGCCGACGAACACCACGTGCTTGTCGCCGGCGTACCGGATGGTGCCGTTCGGCATCCGGGTCAGCAGCGTCGCCTCGTTGTAGTCGGTGGCCGGGTCGTCCAGCACCGGGCCGGACGTGCCGAGCTTGGCCAGGTCGAAGACGTAGTCCGGCCGGGAGAACACGTCGGCCGGCAGGCCCGTCGCGTCGGTATTGCGCTGGATCATCTCGGCGAACGAGTTGCCCTCGAGCTGGACCAGCAGGTTCAGGCCGGCGGTGCGGGTCAGGTAGTAGAACCGGTCACCGTCCTGCAGGTTCTCCATCTGCGTCTCGAAGATGAAGTTGAACGTCGAGCCGAGCAGGCCGCCGAACGGCATCTGCTTCTCGGCCAGGCCGCCGACCCAGAAGTCGACCTTGTCCATGCCCGTCTTCGTCACGCCGTTGGCGTCGCTGGCCCAGGCGTCGGTGCCGGACATGAATGCCTCGGCGTCGGCGGGGGTCGCGGCGTTCGTCGGGTCGCCGGCCACCAGCAGCGCCGCGGCGGACCGCCGCGCGGCCAGGTTGCCGGTGATGCTGGGGTGCGTGCCGTACGCGGCCACGAAGTTCACCAGCGACTCGTGGTGCCGGATGCCGACGCCGAAGTCGTTCCAGCTCTCGTACGGGCGCAACGCCGAGTTGGCAGTGGCGTCGAAGAACTGCCGGCGGGCCGCGTTCAGCGTCGGCATGCCGGTCTCCCGGCCCCGGGCGATGTTCAGCGTGGCCAGGTCGAGCGGGAGCCCGAGCAGCCGGTTGCGCAGCGCCTCGGTGACGAACTCGTCCATCTCATTGCCCGTCTGCCGGGCCATGCCGCGCACGATGGCGCCCGCCGCCTGCTCCGGGGTGAGCGTGCCAGCCGTGCCCCCGTCGGTGTACGCCGTCGGGTTGAGGAACGCGTCCAGCAGCTCGATGTTGTTTGTCGACCCGTCCGCGTTGGTGCGGTCCACGGTCTCGTTGAGCATCGAGTGGCCGAAGCGGTACACGGTGTGGGCGAACTCCGCCATGATTGCCGGGTCGATGCTGGTGTCGTAGCCGGCGAAGAGGTTCACCTGCGGCTGCACCTTGCGGGCGAACTCCTCGAAGGCCAGGTGCTGGTACTCCATCTCGGCGACGAACCGGGCGGCCTGGAACAGCCGCTCGCCGTTCCACGCGTCGGCGCCCAGCCGCCACTCCGGCAGGCTGGCCGGGTCCTCGGTGGTGAGCACGTTCTTGATGTCCTCGACGAGGCGGTTGTGCTCGGAGTGGAAGATCTGGTGCACGGCGGAGAGGCCGATGTTCTCGTTGGCCCGCCCGTCGCCGGTGACGAAGTGGCGGCCGAGCATCTCGTCGTCGTAGGTGCCCGGGAGGTTGTCGTCCCCGGTGCCCGGGTCGGCGTCGGCCGTCTGGGCCACCTTCGGCGTACCCGGGTTGCGGTCGTGGTCCCACGAGCCCGGCACCGCGTGGTGGGCGATGTCGTCGAGGAACGCGTGCCCGGTGCGGACCGTGTCGGCCGGGACGGCCACGCCCTCGCCGCCGTTGGCGGTGGGGTTGCCCTCGACCAGCACGTTGCCCGGCCGGACGAGCTGCGGGTAGCCGTTGGGGCCGCGCAGGAAGCGGCCGTACGGGTCGGTGGCCAGCAGCGGCACGTTCACGGCGTCACCATCGGTGAGCCGGATGCCGAGCTGGCTCGCCGCCTGCGCCTGGGCGGAGTCCCAGGTGGCCAGGCCGCCGTCGGCACCGCTGAGCATGTGCCCGCTCGACACCGGCTTGCCGGCGGCGTCGGGGGCGTAGTGCCGCAGGAAGACCTGGTGCGACGGGTGCGAGGTGTAGGTCTGGCTCTGGTCGACGAACGACGTGGTCTGGTTGGTGGCGTCCTGGACGTCGTCCGCGCTCTCGTCCACGCCCGGCGTCGCCGGGTTGTCGCCGACCACGCCGTCCGGGCCGGGCCGGTTGGTGGAGCGGGTCAGCACCATGAAGTTGGTGGGGCTCGCCGCGTCGTACAGCGGATCGTCCTCGCGCAGCGGCATGAAGACGGTGCCGCCGCCCTTGTTCGTCAGGTCCAGGCCGTGGTCGAAGAACTGCCCGAAGAGAGTGAACCAGGAGTTGTACGGGGCGGACAGTCCGACGTCGGGGGCCGTGTTCGGGATGAACAGGCTGCCGGAGGCGTCGGCCTCGGCGCCCGGGCCGGCCGCGGCGACCGCGGCGGGGTTGCCGCTGGTCTGGTCCACGATCAGGTTGCTGATCACGCGCGGCTCGGAGTCGTTGACCAGGCCCTTCTTCTGCGCGTACGACGTCGGGTCGCCGACCCTGACCGGCCCGGGACCGTCCGGGTCGGCGGCCCACGGCTCGGCCGGGCGGAAGTCCGGCTCGCTGGCCCGCGGGAATGCGTTGTCGGCCGCGCCGACGCGGCTGCGGCCGGGCTGGAGATTGTTCAGCGAGCCGTCCACGGTGCGCAGGCCCCATGGCAGCTCGACGCCCTGCTTGCCTTCGTTGGGGATCTGGTTGGGGCCGCTGCCGAGCAGCTCCCCACCCGCGGCGTGCGCCTCAGCGATCTTGATTTGCGCGAGGATGAACTTGAGGTCGGACGGGTTCAGGTTGAATCCCTGTCCGACGGGGGCCGCGGCGCTCGCGGCGGTCGGCAGCGTGGGCGTGAGCCCCAGGCCGAGCGTCACGCTGAGGGCGGCGGCCACCCACGGTCGACGAGTTTTCATGTGCCCCTCTTTTGATCTTTTCTCCGGTGGACGGTGCTCACCGGGTGGCCGTGTGAAGAGGGGCGACTGGCACGCGGAGCGCAGGGATCAACACCGGCGGAGGTCTGCCGCCGGCGTGAACCGCCAGTCCCGTCCTTGCTTCACATCTCTCGGCTGTCCGGTGACTGGTGCGGCGACCTCCATGCCTTCTGGTGGATCTCGGTCTTTCGCTAACAACTGGCTAAAGGATGGTTATCCGGCCTTAGCGGGACCGTTGCCGCACCGTTGGGCCGCCTGTGGGCGCGCTGAGTCGCGCCGGAATCACACGGCGTGTGATCGATCTCGCGTCCGGTGGCGGGGGGCCGCGCTCAGGTCCGGCCGGGCGCTGCCGATGACGGCGAGGTGACGTACTCGTGGCGCAGGCGGTCCGCTCTGATCCTGGTGGCGGCGCTGGCGCTGACGGCCGCGGTCAACTCCAGCGCGGAAGGCGCCGCGGCTGCTGGCACCGCGGCTGTTGGCGCCGCGGCTGTTGGCGCCGCGGCTGCTGGCGCCGCGGCTGCTGGCGCCCCGGTGGAGCGGCGCCTGGCCGTGTGGAACCACGACCTGGAACTCGGCGCCAACGGCGCGGCGCCCACCCGGTGGAGCGCGGCCCCCGCCAGCCCGACCGCCACGCTGAAGGCCGTGCGGGTGGACGCGCCGGCGCCGATGCCGCGCTACACCGGTGAGCGGACGGTCAACCACGCGATCTGGCTGTCCGACCGGTCAGGCAGCGGAGCGGTGGCGGCCCGCGCCGCGGCGGTCCCGGCTGCGGCCGGCCGCACCTACTGGGCGCAGGCTCAGGTCTACGTCGGCGCCGGCACGACGGCGCGCCTCAACCTGGAATTCCTCGACGCCGCCGGCCGCCGGTTGCCCGGGGGCCTGGTGGAACAGGGGAACCTGCGGCTGCTGCCGAAGGCCGGCGAGCTCACCTGGGTCCGCTCGACCGGCGTCGCGCCGGCCGGCACGACCGCCATCCGGGCCCTCATCGTCTCGGCCATGGCGGCGGTCGGTTCGTCGTACTGGGACCAGCTGTTCCTCGCCGAGGTCGCCGCGCCGCCGGCGTACGCCCCCGCCCTGGGCACCGGCGCGGTGCTGTTCGTGGGCGACCACCGGGTGGGCCAGCTGAGCGGGCTCACCCGGGTGGTGCAGCCGGGCCGCAAGTACCGCGCGAACGGCGACCCGCGAGCCGCCACCCCGGTCTACGACTCCGTGTGCTGCCACCGGGGCGGCCAGCCGCCGCACAGCGCCCAGCTCTTCGGGACCGTCCTGCACGAGGACGGCGTCTACAAGATGTGGTACACCGCCAAGGCGAGCGGGCCCTGGTCGGCCCGCTACGCCGAGAGCGCCGACGGCCGGTCGTTCCCGGCCGGCGCGCAGGTGCTCGCCGACGTCTGGGTGGCCGGCGTGGTGCGCAACCCGAAGACGACAGACCCGTCCCGCAGGTACCTGATGCTGGGCGTCAAGGGCGCGATGGCGCCGGCCACCACCACGCCGATGCCGCCGGTGGACGTGACCTACCGCGCGTACGCCTCGCCCGACGGCAAGGCCTGGACCCCGCTCGCCGCGGCGGCCGTGCTGCCCATGCGCGACGTGGCCAACGTGAGCTACGACCCGGTCACCGCGCGGTTCGTGGCGACCACCAAGCAGGCTGGCGGCACCACCGACCGGCAGGCGTACGTGTCGACCAGCGCGGACTTCGTGCACTGGACAGCGCCGCGGCAGGCCCTGCGGGTGGATGCCGCCGACCCGGCCGGCTCGCACGTGTACGGCGCGCCAGTGTTCCGCTACGGCGACCAGCTGCTCGGTCTGCCGCTCATCTACACCCAGGGGCTCGTCAACGGGGTCAACGGGCCGGTCGTGCCGCAGATCGCCGCGTCGCCCGACGGCTCGTGGTGGAGCCGCCCCAGCCGGAGCCCGCTCATTCCGCTCGGCGCCGCCGGTGAGCTCGACGACGGCTTCCTGATGCTGGCCAGCGCACCCGTCGTCGACGGGGACCGGGTCCGGCTGTACTACTCCGGCTGGGACGCCGGGCACGAGACGGCCGGCCGCTCGTCGCGGGTCTTCTACGCCGAGTGGCGGCGCGACGGCTTCGTCTCGCTGCGCGCGGGCGCGGGCGGCGGCACGCTCACCACCAAGCCGTTGCGCCCCACCGGGACCACCGTCACCGTGAACGCCGACCTGACCCCCGGCACAGGCGTGGCCGGTCAGCTCACCGCCGAGGTACTCGACGCCGGCACCGGCGTGGTCATCCCCGGGTACGGGACGGCGCAGTCCACGGTGGTCGCGGGCGACACCCTCGCCGGGTCGCTGACCTGGGCGGGCAAGAACCTCAGCGCGCTGGCAGGCCGGCAGATCCGGCTGCGGTTCACGCTCACGGCCGGTGACTTCTACTCGTTCCGGGTCGGCTGATCCGCCCGGCCGGCTGACACCGGCTGACCCGCCCGGCCGGCTGGCACCGGCTGACCCGCCCGGCCGGCCGACCGCAGGTACAGCAGTGCGGCGGCGGTGACCGTCAGCGGCCAGGCCAGGTACGGCCCGGTCAGCACGAGCAGCACCAGCACCGCGGCGAACGCCACCACAGCGACCGGCCGGACCCGGCTGTCGCGGGGCAGCAGGCGGACCGCGGCGGCCGTGCCGACGGCGTACACGGTGACGAAGGAACCCGTGGTCAACAGCACCAGCGGCCGGGCGCCCGCGCCCGTCGCCACCGCCGCGAGAAGCGCCACGAAGGCCAGCCCGGCGCCCACTGCCAGACTGCGCCGGGGGACCTCGCCGGCCATGCTGCCCCGGGCGAACCAGGCCGGCAGCGCGCCATCCCGGCCGAGCGCGGCGCCCAGCTTGGCGGCGCCGGCGTAGTAGGCGTTCATCGCGCCGAACGTGAGAAACACCGCGGCGGCCGCGGCCAGCACCCGGGCGTCGCCGCCCAGCGCGACCGCGAGCAGCTCACCGAGCGGCGCCTGCGCCCCCGCGCCGGACCCGCCCAGCACCGACGGGCTCAGCACGGCCACCGTGGCGGCGGCGACCGCCAAGTAGAGCACCCCGACGATGAGCACGGCGGCGGCCGCCGCCCGGGGCACGTCCCGGGCCGGGCGGCGGAACTCGCCGGTGAGGTGGGTGATCGCCTCCCAGCCGACGAAGCTCCACACCAGCAGCGCGGTGGCCGAGCCGACCGCCGGCCAGCCGTGCGGGGCGAACGGGCGCAGGTTCGCCGGTTCGGCGTGCGGCAACGCCAGCAGCACCGCGCCGAGCAGGAACGCCACCAGCAGCCCCGCCATGGCCAGCTGGATCCGCCCCGCCACGCGTACGCCGGCCGCGTTTGTCGCGGTCACGGCCGCCATCAGGGCGGCGGCGGTCAATGCGATGGTGACTCTGCCCCCGCCCGTGGCGGCGGCCACGTAGGCGCCGCCGAACAGCGCCGCGGCGGCCGCGCCGGGCGGCACCGCGAAGTAGAAACACCAGCCGACCACGGCCGCCGCGCGGTCCCCGAAGGCTCGGCGGGCGTACGTCGACACGCCGCCGGAGTCGGGATGGCGCGCACCCAGGGCCGCGAACGTGGCCGCCAACGCGGCGGACACCACCACCAGCACCAGCCAGGCCACCAGGGACGCCGGCCCCGCCACGTCGGCGGCCAGACCGGGCAGCGCGATGACGCCGGTGCCGAGCACCGCGCCCACGTACAGCGCGGCCCCCTGGGCGGCCGTCAGCCGGCCGGCCGGGATCGGTGGCGTCATGGCGTGGGGCCGAGTCGGCGGGCGGTGCTCATCCATCCGCCCACCCTCCGCGAGCGCGGACCGCGCGACGAGCGGCTCGACCGCCGCGCTGCGCTAGATTTCTGCCATGGCCGGGCACGGTGTCGGGGCGCACGTGGTGGCGGTGGCGGTGCTGGACGGCGCGCCGGCCTTCGAGCTGGCCGTGCCCTACGAGGTCTTCGGCATCGACCGCAGCGACATCGTGGCGCCGTGGTACGACCTGCGCCTGTGCGCGGCCGAGCCGGGCGAGCTGCGAACCACCGCGGGGATGCGCGTCGAGGCGCCGTACGACCTCGACGAGGTGGTCGTCGCCGACACCGTGCTGGTACCCGCGTGCGACCGGGCGACCCAGGTGGACCCGCCGGCGGCCCTGCTGGCAGCGCTTCGGGCGGCGCACGCGCGCGGTGCCCGCATCGTCTCGATCTGCACCGGCGCGTACATCCTCGCCGCCGCCGGCCTGCTGAGCGGGCGGCGCGCGACGACGCACTGGATGAACGCCCACGACCTCGCCCACCGCTACCCGGAGGTGCGGGTCGACCCGACGGTGCTGTACGTCGACGAGGGCGACGTGCTCACTTCCGCCGGCACGGCCGCCGCGATCGACCTGTGCCTGCACCTCGTCCGGCGCGACCATGGCGCCGCGGTCGCCGCCGAGGTGGCGCGCCGGATGGTGGTGCCGCCGCACCGGGAGGGTGGGCAGGCCCAACTCCCCGTGCCGCCGCCCCGGCCCGCCGCGACCGGCGGCCTCGCGCCGGTGCTGGACTGGGCGCGCCGCCGGCTGGCCGAACCGCTGACCGTGGCGGACTTCGCCCGCGAAGCGCGCCTCAGCGAGCGCACGCTGGCCCGCCGCTTCCGCGACGAGCTGGGCACCACACCCCTGCAGTGGCTGCTGACGCAGCGGGTGCGGCTGGCGCAGGAGCTGCTCGAAGCCACCGACGAACCGGTCGAGCGGATCGCCCACCGGACCGGCTTCGGCAGCGCGGCCAGCCTGCGTCAGCACTTCGGCCGACTGACCACGGTGTCGCCGCAGACGTACCGGCACGTCTTCCGGCACCGCGCGGCGGCCGCCCGGCAGCGGTCTGCGGGCCGGTCCTAGGAACGGCGACCGCCGGGCGTCGGGGACCCGCGCGCCACCCGCCGCGACGGTTAGCGCGGTTCATGGCGGAACCGACGTCTTCGCCGTTCGTTAGTTCTACAGTGGAAACCGCCGGCTTTTTGGGTGAATCGGTAGCGCTTGGCCGATTTGCGGAGCACAGTGAGGTCATGAGCACCAGCGGACGTGGTGGCCAGTACTTCTGGTGCCTGCGCCACCACCGCGTCGAGACCGACGCCGACATGTGCGCCGCGAAGCATGTGATGGGCCCCTACGCCTCCGCCGCCGATGCCGAGCGCGGCCTGGAGCGTGTCCAGGAGCGCAACGAGGCCTGGGAGGCAGACGACGCCCGCTGGTCTGGGGAGGACCGCTGAGCGCTGGCGTACCCGGCTGGGCGCCACCGACTTCATTCGCCACCTCTGGGGAGGCGAACCCTGAAAAAAACGCAAGGAGGACAAGACATGGCTGCACCGAAGACGCCCCCCGCTCGTCGGTCAAAAGCGCCGGTGGTGGCGGCGGAGGCTGCCACTTCGCCCATGGTGACGGAGACTGTGCCGCAGGGCGCCGGCACCGATGCTGACGGTGGCGCCCGCGCCACCCCGGACGACACCGCAGGCGGTACCGCCTCGACGGGCACGGCACTGACAGCGTCAGCGGGCACCGCCCCGGCCGGTACGCCCGCCGGTGACGACGCGACCGTCGCCCGGTCCAACGGCGACACGGCAGTCGGCACCGACACCCCGGTCAGTGCGCCGGCCGGCATGGCCGCCACCCGGACGGCAACCGGAGACGGCGGCGCCGAGCGGGGCGAACCCGTCGCCAGGGCGGCCCGGTCCAACGGCGGCTCGACCCGTGCGGCTGGCGCCGGTGATCCGGCTCGTGCGGGCAGCCCGGCCGGCCAGGCCGGTGCGAACGGCACGGCGGCGAAGGCCACCCGGGGGGCGGCCGCCGGTGCCAAGGCGACTGGCGCCGCGACGGGTGCGGCGGCTAAGAAGACCGCCGCCGCCACCACGCCGGCGAAGCGGGCCACGAAGGCGAGTTCGGCGACCACGGGTGCGGCCGCCAAGCGGGCCGGCGGCAACGCCGAGGCGCGGACGCCGGCCACGACGACCGCGAAAACCGGTACCCGGGCCGCGGCTGCCAACCCCGCCGCCAAGAAGTCGACCGCAGCCAGGAAGTCGACCGCAGCCAAGTCGACCGCTGCCAAGTCGACCGCTGCCAAGTCGACCGGCGCCGCGAAGGTTACTGCGGCGGCGAGGGCGACCGCGGCGGCGAGGGCGACCGCGGCGACGAAGGCGGCGCGTCCGGCCGCCACCGGGACGGCGTCGGCGGCCAAGAAGCCGACGGCGTCGGCATCGACGACCGTCCGGAAGACCGCCGGCAAGACGGCGTCCGCGGCGAAGACGACGGCGACCAAGGCGGTATCCGTGGCGAAGAAGGCGGCGGAGAAGGCCACCACGGCCGCGAAGAAGGTCACCGGCACGTCCTCGACGGGCAAGAAGGCACCGGCCAAGGTGGCGACGAAGCGGACGCCGACGGCGAGCGCGGCGAAGGCACCGGTCAAGGCTGCCCGCGCGGCGGCCGGGACCAAAACGGCTCCGGTGTCGAGGTCCGCCCCCGCGTCTAAGCCGGCCTCCGCGAAGAAGGCCACGGCGAAGGCATCAGCAACGAGGGTCGCTGCCACGAAGGTCACCGCGGGTAAGGCCTCCGGCAAGGCGGCGTCGACGAGGGCGACCGGTGCCACGACGGCGCCGGCCCGCAAGGCGTCGGCCGGCACGTCGACAGCCGCGAAGTCGACCCGGGCAGCCGGTGCGAAGGCGGCAGGCACGAAGGCGGCCGGTGCGAAGGCAGCGGGTACGAAGGCGGCAGGTACGAAGGCGGCCGGCACAAGGGCGGTGGGGGCGAGGGCAACGGCCCCCAAGGCAGCGGGCACCAAGTCGGTGACCGGACGCGCGACGAGCGCAGCCGCCAAGGCCCCGGCCGGCCGGGCGACGACCCGCAGCGTTGCCGGGAAGGGCGCCGCCGCCAAGGCCACGCCGGTCAAGGCCGGTGCGATCAGCGCTCGCGCCGGCAGGAGCGGCCCGGCCAAGACCAGCCCCGCGAGAACCAGCCCAACCAAAAGCAGCCCGGCGAAGGGCACTCCGGCCAAGGCCACGGCGGCCAAGGGCACTCCGGCCAAGGCCACGGCGGCCAAGAGCACGGCGGCCAGGGGCACGGCGGCCAGGAGCACGGCGGCCAGGAGCGCGGGGGCTGCGGGCGGCGCTGCGAAGCGCACGGTGGGTACGTCGGCCGCCAGTGCTCGCGGGAACACCGCAACCCCGGCCGCTGGCGCCACGACAAGGGCAACCCCCGCGAAGAAGGCGACCGCCACGAAGTCGCCGACAGCTGGAAAGTCGT
>DASQDS010000611.1:0-1928 GCA_035634075.1 Pilimelia sp.
ACAGCCCGGACGTGACCCTCGCTGACGGTCCGGTCGCCTACCTGCTGTCGGCCGGCGCCGCTCTCGACGTGGTCGGCCTTCGCTGCTGGCAACTCCCGCCGGACCTGCTCACCGCCGTCGTACGACAGCATCCCCGGCTCGGATTCAAGCGCGAGTTCTCCGCCGCCTTCCGCACCGAGGCCCACCACGTACCACGCGGCCGGGCGAAGTTCCTGCGCCGCCACGGGGCGTTCGACCTCGCCATCAAACTCGCCCCATTCCGGGGCTGACATCGCCGCGCCGACCCCGGCTGTTCCGCCGGGCCAGGACCACTCACGCGCTCCACCCTCAACGGCACCACCCACCCGGCAAGGAGAATCTCAATGATCGTGTCAAGCGGCCTGCGTGACGGGTGGGACGGAGGTGAAGGGCCTGTTGTCACGCAGCATTGCCCAGAGCACGTCGATTCGTCGGCGGGCGAGCGCGAGCAGGGACTGGGTGTGAATCAGTCCCTCGGCGCGTTTCTTGAGGTAGTAGTCACGCGAGGGGCCGGGTCGCATCATCGCGGACTGTGCGGACATGTAGAACAACCAGCGCAGGCGCCGGTTGTAGTGCTTGGGCCGGTGGTAGTTGCCGGTTCGGCGGCCGGAGTCGCGGGGCACCGGGGCCAAGCCCGCGTGCGAGGCCAGGCGGCCGGCGTCGCGGTAGCCGGACAGGTCGCCGACGATGGCGACGAATTCCGCTCCGAGGATGGGGCCCATGCCGGGCAGGGACTCGATGATTTCGGCGCGGTCGTCCGTGCGGAAGGTCTCGCGGATCTCCCGGTCGTTGTCCTTGATCCGCTCGTCCAGGGCCAGGAGTTGGTGGGCCAGGTCGCGCACGAGCTTGGCGGCCTGGGCCTCGCCCGGCAGAGCGGTCAGCTGGGATTGGGCGGCCTGCACGGCGCTGGCGGCGACGTCGGCGGCGCTGCGGACCTTGCGGCGCTCCAGCCAGGTGGTCAGCCGCTTGACGCCGATCCGCCGCAGGGCGGCCGGCGTCTGGTACTCGGTCAGCATCACCACCGGGCCCTTGGCGGCGGAGTAGTCGAAAGCACGCTCCAGGGCCGGGCAGATGCCGACCAGCAGGTCGCGCAGCCGGTTGATCAGCCGGACCCGGTCGGCGATCAGGTCACGCCGGTAGGCGGTCAGGAGCTGGAGTGTGGACACCAGATCCGGCGGTGTCTCGATGGGGGTGAAATCCCGGCGCATACGGGCCTGATCGGCGATGACCAGGGCGTCCTTTGCATCGGTCTTGCCCTCGCCGCGGTAGGCGCCGGTCATCCGGTTGACCGTACGACCGGGTATATAGACGACCTGCTGGCCGTGGGCGACGAGCAACGCCAGCAGCAAGGCGCAGGCCCGGCCGGAGATGTCCACCGCCCAGCACACTTCGTCGGCCTTCTCCTGGGCCACCGCGATGAGCTGGAGGATCTGAGCCTCGTCGTTGATCACCTTCGTCGAGAACAGCGCCTCGCCCTCGGCGTTGACCGCCACCGCCCAGTGATGACCCTTGCCGGCGTCGATACCGACCCATATCCGCGCAAGCCGCGTGCCCAACCGTGTCGCTCCGTTCCTCCGTGACCAGCACTTCCGTGGCCCGAGGAACACTCCGCCGACAGGTCCTTAACCAGCGATGCCCGCAGTTCTCAATCAGCAGTCGGAGCGTCCCGGAGGACCGGGCGGCCATTCTCCTAAAGCCATCAACGGCAAACCATCATCAGCCACACCCGGTCCTCCCGGACCGCCCAACATTCTTAAGGAACTGTCATGAACCGGTCCTCGTACCCCCGCTTCGTCGCCGTCGGTGTGCTGGCTCTCGGGCTGCTTGGTACGGCGGTGGTACCCGCCTCCGCGTCGTCTCGCGCCGCGGCCCCGGCGTCCACCCTGCGGCCCGGCCCGGCATCGGTTGGC